>CAZTML010000077.1:0-8198 GCA_964614935.1 uncultured Clostridia bacterium
CAGTTGCTAATCCTGCTGTTTTTAAAAAGTTTCTTCTTGAGTAAGTCATAAGTTTTTGTAATTAATTAGTATTATCTGTTGTTTTACATTATCTACATCTTAAATTTATCAACTTGTGAATCGACGTGAAATTCGGTCATTTTCTTACGCATTAATTCAACAATCTCAGGATAGTCTTTCGAGACATCATTTTGCTCTAATGGATCAATATCTAAATTAAAAAGCATTATTTTGTCTTCACCCTTTTCTTTTATGTTTAAAATTAAGCCTTTCCATTTATTCATTCTAATCGCTTTTGATCCCCCTCTTTCTGGATATTCCCAGTATAGAAACTCATGTGTTTCTTGCTTTTTGTTTAATAATTCTGGAATAAAACTAATGCCATCTGTTTTGAAAGGATCTCTTACTTTAGATAATTCGCATAAGCTAGGTAGCACATCCCAAGCTGCACATATGTGATTTGAAATGCTGCCATGTTTAATTTTGTCTCCCCAAGTTGCTATCATAGGGACTCGTATTCCACCTTCTCTAAGTGAAGCTTTTCCCCAATGATTATTGGATTTAAAGGGGTGAGCACTATCAAACCATGGAGAGTCAGAACCACCATTAAATGTTGGGCCATTATCACTTGTAATAATTATAATGGTATTATTATATATGTCAAGGTTTTTTAGTTCTTGAATCAATTTGCCAATTTGATCATCTAAATAGCTGATCATAGCGGCATATGTGGCATGGGGATAGCGAGAAGGATAATACCCACTTTCTCCAGTGTATGGCGTTTCATCTCCAAATTTTTCAACATAGTAATTAACCCAATATTCAGGAGCTTGTAAAGGAACATGTGGAATAGGAGTAGCCCAAAGCATAAAGAAAGGCTTCCCTTCTTCATGTTTATTTATAAACTTTATTGCTTCATTGTACAATAAGTCGCAACTATAGCTACTTTGTGAGTACTTTGAATAACTTTGTATATCTAAAGGATTAGCTAAGCTGTCTAGTTTTGTGCCTGGAGGTAATATTTCATTTGGCAAATACTCACGATTTTCATTTCTATATAAAAATGGAGGATAATAAGTGTGAGCTTGTCGTTGACAATTATAGCCATAAAAGAAATCAAATCCCATTTTATTAGGAGTGCTATCAGAATCAGGATATCCTAATCCCCACTTTCCAATTAAACCTGTTCTGTATCCAGAACTCTTTAGTAATGAAGCAATAGTTGTTGTACCAGAAGGCATTGGTCGCTGACCTTCTAAGTTTGAGTCTTTAAACATTGCCTCATGACTCCAGATATTTCCTCTTTCTGACATTTCATCATTACCCCTTATGTAAGCATGCCCACTATGAAGCCCCGTTAAAGTTATGCATCGTGATGGAGCTGAAACGGGAGATCCAGCATAATAGTTGGTAAATTTCATGCCTCGAGCAGCAAGCTCATTTATATTTGGAGTTTCTATTTTTTCCTGACCGTAGCACCCTAAATCTGAGTATCCAAGATCATCAGCTAAAATATAAATGATATTAGGTCTTGTCTCTTGTCTCTGTTGGCATGATATTAGACTACTTAATAAAAGCAGAGTTCCAGGTACTAACTTCTTCATATCACTGATTATTTGTTTTTTTACAAAAAAAGCTTATTATTCTAGATTTATTCTAGTTTCGCAACTTTTAATTCCTGTTTGGTTTATGATAATATCTGATTCAGTTAGTTCAATCAATCGCCAGTTGTCAGTACTATTGCCAAAAGCTCCCGTTTGTATTTGTACAAAATGATTCTTATCGGGAAAATTAAACTTATGAATTTTGCTCTTGTGTTCATGTCCTGATACTATTA
The DNA here is from genome assembly GCA_964614935.1 of uncultured Clostridia bacterium. Classification (GTDB taxonomy): domain Bacteria; phylum Bacillota; class Clostridia; order Tissierellales; family Sedimentibacteraceae; genus Sedimentibacter. Next base: position 1,838 of record CAZTML010000077.1, read on the forward strand.
TTTGGACGGAAGAGTTTTCAGTTTCTGTTATGATATCTAGAAAATCTTTTACCTTAGCTCTTGTAGTATAATCATCATATGACTCGTCATTATTATTTAATGGCAGTGGCATATGCATAAATAATATCTCTTTATCTGATGCGGACTCTTTTAACTGTGACTTTATCCAATCAAGCTGTGGGATGTCAATAATAAAATCTGCTTGTTCTTTGTTCACTCTTTTTGAAAAATAGCTATTATCAATAAAAATTAAACGATATGTTGTGGAACCAACTTTATAGATATGGCTATAGTATGTCCCTTTTGAAAATGCAGGTAAATTTTTACTCCAAGCTAATCGTGCCTCCATTGCACTATTTTGATTGTAACTCCTCTTTGGATAAGAGGTGATGTCATGGTTACCTAGTGTTAGGTATAGAGTCTTATTGGTAATGGAATCTGTAAATCTTTTAAATTGTTCAACTTGAGTGGCGAGAATAAGTCCATCATTTGTTTCTGCTTCGTAGAAATCCACTAAGTCACCAGTTATAACCATAAAGTCAGAATCAATTTTTGGAGCAGTAGTCTTGAAAAACTCCTTAACAGGGTTAGCGTTATTCCAAAAGTAATTATAGCGCCCATTTATAAAGCTATCATTGTAAACAGCTGGACTGAATATTAAGTGTAAGTCTGTAAGATGAATAAATTTAATAGTGTCATTCTTGCTTTGTCCAAATGTGTTAGGAAATTGAAACAAAAAGAGTGTTATTAAAGTAAAGTTGTATATTAAAGTTCTCATAATAAATTTGTTTGAGTGTTGGTTGGTTTAATTATATTATTATTCAGAAATGATAAATAAAAAATATGCTATTTTTTATTTAGTGGAACAGACTCCCCCCATGCCGTAACAATATAAGGGCTGTCAACTTGTGAAAGTCTTCTAAAAGTTAACCAATATGATTCTCTATGGTCAATACTGTGTCTCATTTCATTGTGATGACCGGTTATTACTAAAGATGGATTAATGCCATTTACAAATTTATCCATTGGCATTAACCAGCAATGCACAAGTAGAACATCTATTTTCCCTTTTATCTTGTTAATATTCTGAATCAGTTCTTCACTGTAATCTTGATCACCTGTATGCATTATAGTTTGCCCATTTTTTAAAGTGAATATATAAACATTGTTTTTCACATCTCCTTGGTGACCTGGGAATATGTGAGTTGATAATATAGTGTTGTTAATATTGAAATTTTTATTTTTCATTTCCTCATATCTTAATACGATTAAGTTTGGACCTATATCTTCCCATATTTTCTCAGGAGAAATAACCTTCTTCCCTTTATCAGTAAACATCTCTGCAACAGTTCTATCAGCATGGTCAGAGTGTGCGTGAGATATAAATAATATATCACATTCGTCTATAATCGATTGCATTGTTGTATCACAGATGAATGGCTCATTTTCTTTTCCGTGTCTAACTAAATCAATTGCTATAGTTATTCCTTCACTCTGGATTATGTATCCATGATTATAAAATTGAAATATTTTTGTCTCAGAGCTTTTGTATTTATTGTTTTTTAGTTCTTTGGACATATTGGTGAATGTATCATGCATATATTTTTTAAATGCAAGCCCATTATCAAGCCTTTGGTCGTGTAATATTGCATCAAGAGATAACAAAGCTAATTTTCTTTCTGTACTAACTTCTGGACTTGGAGGATATAGTCTTAATACATTTGTTGCATTTTCAAAAAGTATGGCTGCTTGATCTTGAATTAAGCAATCACTTTCTTTCCAATACTTTATTTTTTCTTGAGAATATGCTTGGATGTTGGAAAGAGGGCATATAAATATAATAATATAGTAAACAAAGTATATCTTTTTCATATGATTTTCTTTAAATTAAAAGTCTAATTCACTTTGAATATTTACATGAAGTAACTTACTACAAACACTCAAAGTGAATTAGATTAGTATAAATTTAATATTTGGGATTTTGTTTTAAGTTCGGATTTAAGTCGATTTCAGTGAATGGTATTGGCCATAAATAATCACGACTTGCATCGAATTTTCTTGTTTCTATTACTGCTCCTTTATATGGAGGAATAGAGGATGTGTGAACACTACCATTCATTTCTATTTCTGCTGTCTTCCATCGTCTAATGGCATAGAAATAATCTTCTTCACCTGCCATTTCAATTCTTCGCTCTAGTCGTATGGCTTCACGCATTTTTTCTTTAGATAAACCTGATGGTAATGGTGGCATATTAACAGATTCTCTTCCTCGAACCTCGTTTACAGCTTTGTAAACTGACTCAACAGGTCCTTCAAGCTCATTTGTCGCTTCAGCATAACTTAGAAGTACATCTGCATATCTTGATATAACAAATGACATTTCTGAATTAGAAAGAGTTCCTTCTGTTGTTGCATTATACTCAGTATATTTAATGAATGAATACCCTGTTTGATGACAGTCAGCTGCAGTAGCAATTTTACCTCTCCATGGTTTGCCCACCCAAAGAATACCTTGCTCTAGTCTTGGATCTCTGTTTTTAAAAATATTAGAAGGATCATATAGGTCACTTTCTAAGATTGATTTTCCATCTATCATTTGATAGGCATCAATTAATTCTTGAACTGGAACTTGTATGTTGTACTGAGTATTGTATATGTCATAGTTTGCATATAGCTCTGGGTGTTTAAACCTAACATCAAAAATAATTTCTGAGTTTCCTATGTTTGCTTGTCTAAATAAACCATTATAATTAGGGAATAATTTATATTTGTTTAGTTCAAAAATTTTTTCGCATGCGGATTTCACTCCTTTATAGTCAAGGTCTTGAAGTAGAACCCGTGCTTTTAGTGCTAAAGCAGCACCCTTAGTTGCTCTTCCATCATCTTTTTGGGAGTATTCTTTTTCAAGAACTAACGTCGCTTCATCCAAATCCTTTATTATTTGATCTTTAACCTCTGCATAAGTATTCCTTGGTAAAAGAGCATGTTCTTCAACGTTAGGAGATGTTAGAACCAATGGAACACCATGAAATACAGAATTCAATTTCCAATAGAAAAATGCTCTCAAAAATTTTGCCTCACCTATAATTCTATTTTTTAGATTTTCGTCCATTTCTATTTTAGGTACATTGTCTATGACACTATTGCACCTTCCGATTCCTCTATATGCTCCTCTCCAAGTTACTAGGTTTAAGCCAAGAGTGGTTTCTGAGTGTGCTCCAACTGCAAAGTCTCTCGTATTATAATAATTATCTTTGTGATAAGCATTAGGGGTCAGACATTCATACATATTCCATACATATTCTCCATACAAGTCATTATGATTTAATGCTCTATAAGCTCCATTAATGGCATCTATTGCATGGTTTGAAGTTTTCCAAAATGAGTCCTCCACGTAAAAATCTTTTGGTTCTGTATTTAATAAATCCACACAAGAAGTGATTAACCCATGAATAATAAAAAGGATGATAATATATTTTGTTTTCAATAAATTTAAATCCATATCTTTGATTTTATAAATGTATATAATTAAAAAGTGCTATTTAAAATAAGCCTATTCTAATAATAGTATGGCTTTCATTAATAAGTTAAAACCCTATATTTATGCCGAATGAAACAGTTTTCGTTGAGGGATATTTATTAAGACTTTCAACTGATAAGTCTGACTCAGGGTCAAATCCTTTCATCTTCGTAAATGTAATTAGGTTTTCACCATTAGCAAATAGAGTAAGTTTTTGAATGCCTATTTGATTCAAGATTCCTTGTCTAGGGAAGCTATATGATATGTTTAAGTTTTTTAAACGTAAATATGAAGCGTTTTGAAGCCAAAAATCAGAAGGTGAAAAGTTCTCTGTAGTATACTTATGCCTTGTTGTAATACGTGGTAGTCTAGCATTAGGATTATCTGGTGTCCATGAATCTGTAATCCATTCTTTGGTTAAACCCGCACCATTATTGAAAGGTAAAATCATATTGCCCGTTAACCAAGTATCTACATTATGAACACCTTGCCATAGAGTTGTTACTGAAAAACCTTTATAACCTAAACCGATATTAAAACCATAAGTAAGATCTGGAAATGTATTTCCAGCAATATATCTGTCATCCCCATTTATTTTTCCATCTTTATTTCTATCCACATATTTTACATCTCCTAGACCAACTCTATCGGTAATTCTAGGATAATCTTTTAATTCTTCTTTAGTTTGAAACAAACCATCTGTTTCATAAACGTACCATGAATCAATTGGATAACCTTCCTTAGTTATTCTTGAGCCAGAATATATTGTTTCTCCTTTTAAATCAACAACTTTATTTCTGACTTTTGTTAAGTGTGCTCCAATCGAATATGAAATATCTCTAATAGAATTGTTATGGTTAAGTGAAAGCTCGAATCCTTTGTTGTCAACTGTAGCAACATTAGTAGTTGGACCGCTAAGAGCACCTACTTGTAATGGTATTGCTATTGTCCTAAGAATATCAGAAGTTCTTTTGTAGAAATATTCGAATTGACCAGTTATTTTACCTTGTAAAATAACCCAATCTAATCCAGCATTGGTCATAGTTGTTGTTTCCCACTTAATATTAGGGTCTTTATATTGTGTTATTGCTACTCCACCACCATCATAAACTCCACCAAAAGGGTATCCATTACCAAATGCAACAGAATTAACATATTGGAATCTTCCAATTTCTTGATTTCCTATTTGGCCCCAAGAAGTTCGTATTTTAAGTTCATCAATCCATTTAAAGGAACTCATAAATGCTTCTTCAGAAATTCTCCATCCTGCTGATACTGATGGGAAAAGTCCCCATTTATTTCCAATAGCAAATCTAGATGATCCATCATATCTAGAGTTTATTTCAAATAGATATTTGCTTTTGTAGTTATATTGTAATCTTCCAAAATACGATAACAATGCATCTTGATAAGAAGTCCCAGCTACGGATTGGTCCATCGTCCCAACATTCAGTTCAGTAAGTTCTCCACTTGTATATCCTGTTTTTTGAGCTTGACGATTAGCAGAAGTAAAAGATTCTATACTATTTCCAATTAATATATCCAAACTATGGTTATTAGCTAGAGTCTTTTCATAGGAAAGTGTATGAGTGAAGTTTAGCCTTTGATTGTCTCTATTATATTCTAACTTATATCCAGTTGAACTCCAAGGTGATCTAGTTGGTTCTCCAGTTCTTACATCGTGCAACATTGTCATTGGATCAAATCTCTTTTGTAGATAATTATTATAATTAATTGAACCTCTTGCCTCATATTTGAAATTATCAGTAATATTCAAAAAAGCATTTATGTTTGCCAAAATGTTGTTAGTAGTTTCATTTCCGTATGAATCTTCCTTTTGCACTAATGGATTTTGAAACGAATTTTGTCCAGGAGTTAAAACCCAAGCATCTGGCCAATCTCCATTTTCCATTCTTCCATTAGGTTGTACAGGAACCATCCTCATAATACGATTCATAATTGTTGATACGCTTTCAGAAATATTGTCAACGTTCCATCTTGTAGCCATTAAACTTACATCGATTCCAAGCCGTTTAGTTATATTTGTTTGAACTCTTAGATTTAAATTGTATTTTTTTGCGTGAGTCATTCCTTTTAATACTCCTTGTTGATCTAAATATCCCAAAGAAAAATTATATCTTGTTTTGTCAATACCACCCGAGAATTGTAGATTGTGTTCATGCATCAACGCTGAGCCAAATAAGACGTCCATCCAATTTGTATTTGGGTATATTAAACTAGTTGGATTATTTTTAAACTCATTTATTAGTTCTTGTGAGTAATAAGGGCTACCTCCTTCATTTACCATCGCCTTGTTGTACCATTCCATAAAAGTAGCGGAATCATCTACAGGGTCGGGTAGATATGTTGGAGTTTGTACACCTAAATAGCCAGAATAGTTAATTGAGGAGTGTCTAGTAGTTTCTAATGATGTTGTTATCAATACTACGCCATTTGCGGCTCTAGATCCATAAATAGCAGTAGAGGCCGCATCTTTTAGTACGCTTATACTTTTAATATTATTTGGATTAATATCTCTCAGGGAAGCTTCTACACCGTCAACTAGTACTAATGGTTCAAGTTTTGCTCCTCCTCCAATAGACCCTATTCCTCGAATTCTAATGCTAGCTTGGTCTGAACCCGGATTTCCCCCTGCTTGATTTACATAAATTCCACTTACTCCTTGCAATGCTTGGGAAGCATTAGTGAGGGATCTATTTTCAAGGGATTCACTATCTATCACTGATATTGAACCTGTCAAGTTAACTCTCTTTTGCACACCATACCCCACAACCACTAACTCCTCAAGTGACTTAGTGTCTTCTTTCATCGTAATATTTA
>CAZTML010000078.1:0-8052 GCA_964614935.1 uncultured Clostridia bacterium
AGCATTAAAAAATAGGACGTGCTTTTCTCCTTGATGAAAAATCAATCAAAAAGAACCGTCCCCAAAACTGCGAAAGGAGGTATGATTTACCTCCTTTTTTGTATTATTTGCTTGCTTTATTTAATTGCTTCTATAAGTACTTTTTCGATTTTTTCTTCTGTTGGTACACCTTCGTGTATTTTCACATCATCTACATAAAATGTTGGCACATAGTAATAATCATGGACATCTGCAATTTTTACTTCCTTGTTTTCATCAATATATTCAATTTCAACCTTAGCATAGTCAGGATTTTTAGCTTTTAATTCTTCAATTATTTTAAAGGCCTTCTTACAATGAGGGCAAGTTTCTATATAAAAAGCTTTTACTTTCTTCATTTTATCCTCCTAGGTGGGTTTTCTTAATATTAATTATTTCATCTATTCGCTTCGAATATTCTTCTAAACTCTTAAAATTTCTTATATTAACATGTTTATTGTTAGCTGTCATAATTTTGCTTGAAGCTCCAAGGCCGCAAGCAAGTATGGTTTCTAGTTCCTCAACCATAACCATATTATAAATGCTTTCATGACCTTCTTGAGTGTAACCTACATTTTCAGAATTTCCCTTTATATTTTTTTGTCTGTACATATAATAAGGTTTGTAGTCTTCCTTTTGACATGTTTCCTTGACTACACCATGCATCTTACTTATGAGGTCGTAATCCTTGTCCATTTCACTACTTTCCCTTTTTAACTCAGAGTTTCTTTTATAGGCCAGGCAGTGTACTGTAATATTCTCAGGCTTTAATCCCGCTATTACTTCTATTGTATGTCTTACATGATCCTTATTTTCTCCGGGAAGCCCCAGTATAAGGTCCATATTTATAGTTTTAAACCCAACATTCTTAGCTAGAATGTATTTTTCCACTATATCCCGACTATTGTGGTCCCTGCCTATGGCTAGCAATGTTTTATCGTTCATTGTTTGGGGGTTAATGGATATTCTGTTTACAAAATTCTCCTTCAAACATAAGAGTTTTTCTTCATCAAGGGTATCAGGCCTACCTGCCTCAAAAGTAATTTCCTTTATTTTAGATAAATCATAATGCTTTTGAAGAGTACTAAACAAGAGATTTATCTGTTCCTTTGATAATAGGCTAGGAGTTCCTCCTCCTATATAAATAGTATGTAAGTTAAGATTTTTATTTTTAGCCCCTTCAATCGTTTTGTCTATTTCATATGCTAAAGTTTCCAAATATGAAGATATTTTCTTTTGAGGGGAATTTACATAAGAAGTAAAAGAGCAATATGTGCACTTTGTAGGGCAAAATGGAATTCCTATATACAAGTTATAGTTTTTACTGTTTATATTTTCATCAATATATTTTTCTTCTATCTTTAATATATCCCAGAGGAGCTTTATTTTTTCTTCCTTTACTTCATAAGTATTCTTAAGAATATAGTTTATTTCTTCATTGCTTTTACAATGTTTCTTTGCAGTGACTAAAATTTTCACCACTCTTATTCCAGTTAACATACCATAATCAGGATAAATATTATAATACTGTTTTAAAACATTATGAATAGTTTTTGCTACCAAAGTTTTCTTAAGTTTCTTGCTACCATGTCTCTCTAATAGAATCTCATCACTATTGAAAGATGATTCATACAATAAGACATCATCCTTATAAAGAAGAGCTTTTGCACAAAAAACAGAACCCTCTTCAAGGTATGATACAAGAGACAATCCTCTTCCTTGAAAAGAGCCCACATCATTTACTTGGTAGTCTATATTTAAATCAAATACTCTTAAAGCATTCCTTGCTTCATATTCATAATTGTGACCTGAAAAATAAAAATTTACCATATCATTTATTTACAAATGGATTGTATTGTTTTTCTCTCTTTATTGTTGAAGATGACATATGTCCTGGATAGATAATTGTATCATCATTATATTTAAAGATTTTCTCTTTAATTGAACTTATAATTTCCTCAAAAGACCCTCCCGGAAAGTCTGTTCTCCCTATAGAAGAATTAAATAAAGTATCGCCTGTCATCATGATATTTCCTATCTTAATACAGATGCCTCCCTTTGTGTGTCCCGGTGTATGAATAATTTCAAATTTTAATTCGCCTAAATTTATTTCATCTCCATCACTTAGTTCTACATCTGCCTTAATTGATATGTCTTTTCCAAATATAGCTTTAGAAAAATTCATAGAGCTATTATTAAGACCTTTTGCATCGTCCTTATGGATATATACTTTTGCGTTGTATTTATCGATAAATTCTTGTACTGCTCCAATATGGTCCCCATGATTATGGGTCAATATAATCATCTTTGCTTTTAGACCTAATTCTTTTAATTTATTGTCAATTATATTAAATCCTGCTCCTGGGTCTATAATGGCTGCTTCCTTAGTTTTTTCGCTTCCTACTATATAGCAGTTAGCACCTCCATACATACCTAAATCTAATGCTTCAAAAATCATTTTTCCTCCTAAAAAACTTTTTTACTGTCAAGAAGTATGGTAACAGGTCCATCATTAATTAGTTCGACTTGCATATCTGCACCAAACTCCCCTGCTTCTGTTACTATATTTTTTTCCTTCATCTTGCTTATATACTTTTCATACATAGGTATTGCTTTATCCGGCTGGGCTGCAGCAATGAAACTTGGTCTTCTTCCCTTTCTCGCATCTCCAAGCAAGGTAAATTGAGAAATAACCAGTATACTTCCTTCTACATCCAAGAGACTTTTGTTCATTTTTCCGTTTTCATCTTCGAATATTCTAAGATTTGGAACTTTTTCAATCATAAACTCCAAGTCTTTATCATCATCACTTTCCTCTACCCCAAGTAAAAGCAAAATTCCATGTCCTATGTTTCCAATAACTTTTTCATCAACTTTTACATTTGCGCTTTTAACACGCTGTACAACTGCTCTCATTTTTCTTCCTTCTATATGTCTTTCTATGATAACCATCACGTAGTTTCATTCAGAACCAGTGAAAGATGCCCTAACCCTATTCGGAGTCTTTTTTTGAAAAATAGTGGTAGGTCATTCTCTGTGTGGAATCTCATTACTTAAAAAATGAGATCCGACCCTTCGCTCATAGGATGACTCTACATATCTTATTATGTTATTTCTTAGTTCTGTAAACTTCTAATACTCCGTCTAATTTCTTTATCTTTTTAATTAAATCTTCAATTTGTTTTGTTTCATTTATTTCAAAACCAATATCAACAATAGCAATTCTTTCTTTGTTTATTCTTAAGTTAAGCGATATTGCATTAAGCTTAGCTTCTGCATACAAGGCAGTTAAATCCTGCAATAATTTTGGTCTGTCTAATGCCTTAATTTGAAGTTCACTTAAAAATGTTGCTTTTTCTTCATAATCCCACTGAACATCAATAAACCTTTGAGTTTCTGTGTCATTTAAGTCATGAACATTTGTGCAATCAGATCTGTGTACTGAAACTCCCCTGCCTCGTGTAATATAACCAACTATGGCATCGCCGGGAACAGGGTTGCAACACTTAGATAAACGAACCTTTACATTGTCAATACCCTTAATTATGACACCAGATGCGTGCTTTTCAACTCTCTGAAGCGTTTTTGCCGGGCTCTTTTCTATATTTTCAATTTTCTCAAGATCTAATTTGTCTTTATTTTTCTCAAGATATATTAATTTAAGCCTGTTGACTATTTGGTTTTCGGTTATTCCACCGTTACCTACTGCAGCATAAAGGTTGCTTATGGTAAACATATTGTATTTATCTGCAACTATTTTAACCCAGTCATCCTTTAGCAAATCTGAAACTAAGAAGCCCTGCTTTTTGATTTCTCTTTCAATTAATTCTTTACCTTTTTCAACATTGAAATCTTTGTCTTTCTCTTTGAAAAATTTTCTGATTTTAGATTTTGCCTGACTTGATGCAGCAATTTTAAGCCAATCTCTGCTTGGCCCGGAAGAAGACTTAGAAGTCAGTATTTCAACTTGATCTCCTGTTTTCAGTTTTGTATCAATTGGAACTATTCTTCCGTTTATCTTTGCTCCCACGCACCTGTTTCCAACAGCACTGTGAACTCTGTATGCAAAGTCTATAGGTGTTGAGCCTGTGGGTAAATTTATAACCTCCCCCTTAGGGGTAAATACAAATACTTCATCAGTATATAAATCTATTTTCAAAGCTTCCATAAATTCCTGAGGGTCGTTAGTATCCTTCTGCCATTCAAGCATTTGTCTAAGCCAATTTAATTTTTCCTCATAATTAGTCTCTTCGTCTATACCCTCTTTGTATTTCCAATGTGCAGCAATACCGTATTCAGCAGTTCTATGCATATCCAGTGTTCTTATTTGTATCTCAAAAGGCTCCCCTTCAGGGCCTATTACTGTGGTATGCAAGGACTGATACATATTTGGTTTAGGCATAGCAATATAATCCTTGAACCTTCTCGGTACCGGTTTCCAAAGTGTGTGAACTATACCTAATGAGCCATAACAATCTCTTATGCTGTCCACAATTATTCTTACTGCAATCAAATCATATATCTGCTCAAAGGACCTATTTTTGTGGTACATTTTTTTGTAAATTGAATACAAGCTTTTCGGTCTGCCTTTTATATCTGCTTCCATTCCGGATTCTTTAAGCTTTTCTGAAATGATATCTATAATATGAGAAATGTAATCCTTCCTTTTTTCACTTTTATCTTGAACCTTTTGACGTAAATCTTCATATCCTTCAGGGTCAATATATTTTAAGCTTAAGTCTTCTAGCTCCCATTTAATTGACGCAATACCCAGACGATTTGCTATAGGAGCATATATTTCTATAGTTTCCATAGCCTTTTGATATTGTTTTTCCTTAGGCATATACTGAAGTGTTCTTATATTATGAAGGCGGTCGGCTAATTTAATGATAACGACCCTTATGTCTTTTGACATTGCTATAATCATTTTCCTTAAAGATTCAGCTTGACGTTCTTCCTTGTTTCTGTATTTAACTTTACTAAGTTTGGTGACACCGTCAACCATGTTCGCAATTTCTTCGCCAAATTCTCTTTTTATTTCTTCAGAAGTTATACCTGTATCTTCTACAACATCATGCAAAAGACCAGCAGCAACAGTTTGGACATCCACATTCAAGTCAGCCAAAATAAGCGCAACATTATAAGGGTGAACAAAATACCTTTCACCCGAAAATCTTGTTTGTGCATTTGAATGTGCCATTTCAGCATAGTTATATGCCTTAACCACAACAGACAAATCCGCATTAGGATTGTATGATTCTATTCTATTAATGATGTTGCCTAACATTTAGCTTGCCTCCATTCCCGCAGTCTCAATCACCAATTTATTTGCTCCTTGCGTCGCATAAATTGGGATTTCGTTGCGAAAGACCTACCACCATCTGTTCTTCGCTATCGCTCGAACATATGGGGTTAGGGCTTCTTACTTATCGTATGTTATTAAGGATTCTACCTTATATCCTTGTAATTTGTCTCTTCCTTTTAAGTCGCTAAGTTCTATTAAAAAACCTAGTCCGACTACTTCCCCACCTAACTTTTCAACTAACTTTGCAGTAGCATACATAGTGCCTCCTGTAGCTAACAAGTCGTCAATAATCAATACTTTCTGACCCTTTTTGATTGCATCCTGGTGTATTTCTAAAGAATCTGTGCCGTACTCCAAAGAGTACTCATGTTCAATTGTATCTGCAGGAAGTTTTCCCGGTTTTCTTACAGGTACAAAACCTGTTTTAAGTAAATATGCCAAGGGTGTTGCAAATATAAAACCTCTTGATTCAGGTCCAACAATCATGTCCACTTCAATACCTTCAAATCTTTCTGCCATTTGATTAATGCAGTCATGTAGTGCCTCAGCATCTTTTAACAAAGTTGTAATGTCTTTAAAACTAATTCCTTCAGTAGGAAAATTATCTATTACACGAATTTTATCTTTTAATTCCATGGTACCCTCCGGGCTATTTTTTTATATAGAGTATGTCATTTTTAAAAGCATATTGAATATTATCTGATGCCTTTAACATACATACTACTTCTTCAGCTGTTATTTTTGTATTATATAGTTTATTAAGTCTTTCTACAAGTATAAATATATCTGTCTTGATTATTTTTGATTTTGTTTTATTTATCAAGAAATTTAAAATTTTCATTTTTTCTTCATCTATTTTATAATCAAAAAACTCTTGCTCTTCTACATTGTTCAATATTAGCTGTATGCTTCTTTTTCCCCTATAGATATTCTCATTTAAATAAACGATGTAGGAATTTGGTATGGATAGAACTTTTTCCAAAATTGGGATTTTTCCAAACCCAATTACAGGAATGCTTAGTCCATCCTGAGACAAATTAAAGCTTATATGTCTGCCATCTTTGCCAACCTTTCGTATATTTTTCAAAGATACATCCCTAAGAGCTAGTAGGGGTTTTGGATTTCCAGAGCCAAAAGGCTCAAACTTATTTATTTCATCATAAAGTTTTAAGTTTATATCCGATATATTAAGTAGCGAATCCACTTTTACTTCATTATAATTTCTTTCTTCATCAATTATGGTGCCAATGTGATTGTTAAGCTCTTCAGCAAAAGAATTTATGTTTTTTTCTAAAATCGTAAGGCCTGCTGCTAATTTGTGTCCTCCGAACTTTTCAAGATAACAATTTGTACACTTGAAAGACTCAAATATATCAACCTGTTCTAAACTTCTTGCTGACCCCTTACCTATACCATCCTTTACAGAAATAACAACAGAAGGTCTAAAGTACTTTTCCGTAAGTCTTGATGCCACAATTCCAATTACACCTTCATGCCAATTATCACCATATACTACTATTGCATTTCTTTTATACAAAAACTCTGATTCTATTTTTTCAACTGCTTCATTGAATATTTCACTTTCTGCTTCTTTTCGTGCAATATTCATATTTTCCAATTCCAATGCCAGTTCTTCTGCCTCTTCTTCATCATTTGTAAGCATAAGCTCAATTGCTTTCTTGGCTGAACCCATTCTTCCGGCAGCATTAATCCTAGGAGCTATTATGAATCCAATGTGGTAGGATTTAATCGTTTTATCCTTTATACCTGCTACTTCAATTAATTTTTTAAGACCTATTATTTTTGTTTCTTTTATTTTTTTCAAGCCATGAGTCGCAATGATTCTATTATCCTTGACCAAATCGACTATGTCTGCAATAGTGCCTAAGCAAGCATATTCAAGCAAGAGGTCTTCAATATCATCAAGCTTTACAAACTTATTTAAATATAACAAAAATTTAAAAGATAGTCCTGCCGCACATAAATGCTTGTTTTCCGACAGACAATCTTTTTGTTTAGGATTAATTATTGCATAAGCATTTGGAAGATCATCACTACACTGGTGATGGTCTACTATTATTACATCTATCTTTAGTTTTGTAATTTCATCAATCTTTTCGATTTCAGATATACCACAATCAACTGTTATGAGTAAATCTACAAGAATTTGACCTTCTTTAATTTTCTCCACAAAGTCAGAGCTTATACCATAACCTTCACTTTCTCGTTCCGGCACATAATATGCAACCCTAGCTCCTGCCTTCTTAAGAAAAACAACAAACTGGCTGATGGAAGTTACTCCATCAACATCGTAGTCACCATAAATCAAAATTCTTTCATTATTCTCAATTGCTTCAATAACTCTTTCGCTGCCTTTATGTAGGTCTTTATAATTTTCTGGGCTTTCAAAATATTTGAAGTCAGGGTCAAGGAATTGTTCAATATCATCAAAAGATTTAATATCTCTATTCAAAAGTATTTCCGATGATGTTTTTGATATATTAAATCTTTCGCTGACTTTTTCTATTTCATCTTTATTTAATTCATTGACTTTCAACTTCACTGTATTCATCGTCTATTTGTGCAACACCTTCGTCTATTATTTCGTTTACTGTTTCTATACCATCACTAGCTAGAGTTTCAACACTACTAATGGCTTGAATTTTAACTTCCTCTAATTCCTGTTCCTTTTTTTCTAATGCTTCTTCCTGCATTTTGATTTTATCTTC
>CAZTML010000079.1:0-8032 GCA_964614935.1 uncultured Clostridia bacterium
TATCCAAATTATATTCATTTATCATTTCCTTTAAATCATAAAATTTATACTTCACATTTTCTATGAGGCTTTGACCTCCAAAACCTGGATTTACACTCATTAATAAAACCATGTCAAGATCCCTTATAATGTCTTTAAGAGTGGACACAGGTGTTGCAGGATTTAATGATACTCCTGCCTTTATACCATAAGATTTTATATTTTGAATAGTTCTGTGAAGGTGAATGGATGCTTCTTGGTGTACAGTAATTATATCTGCACCTGCTTTAACAAAGTTCTCAATGTAATTATCAGGATTTTCAATCATAAGGTGTACATCAAATATAAGCTTTGTTGTTTTTCTCAAGCTTTTCACAACATCCGGACCTATTGTAATATTAGGTACGAAGTGTCCATCCATAACATCTATGTGTATATAATCTGCTCCCCCTTCTTCCACAAGTTTTACAGCTTCTCCTAGCTTAGAAAAGTCTGCAGACAATATGGAAGGGGCCAACTTGTTTTTCATAACTCCTCCTTAATAAGGCTTATTGCTTATTATTTCTTCTAAAAGATTTATATAATTATTGTATCTAGTTTGGCTTATAAAGTTATCTTTAACAGCTTCTTTAATTGCACAATTAGGCTCCTTGTTGTGAAGACAATCTAAAAATCTGCATCCATCATGATATTTTACTAAATCAGGATAGTAATTTTTGAGTTCATATTCATCGATTCCTTCTAATTCAAAGGAGCTAAAGCCAGGTGTATCGACTGCATATCCACCAAAGCTTAATTTGAAAATCTCAGCATGCCTTGTAGTATGTTTCCCTCTTTTTAATTTTTCACTAATTTCGCCGGTTTGCAGAAAGAACTCCGATTCTATGGCATTCATTAATGATGATTTCCCGACTCCAGATGGGCCGGAAAATACATTTAATTTATCTTTTAGTATGTTTTTTAAGACATCTAGAGAATCCTCGTTATACTTACTTGTAAAAATTATATTATAGTCTGTATTTTTATATAATTCTTTTATATATTCTTTTTCTTCTACATTGGCTAAATCTGATTTATTAAAGCAAATAACAGGTTGTAAATTATTAAATTCTGCTGCAATTAAAAGTTTATCCAATAACAAAAAGCTTGGTTCTGGATTTTTTACAGCAAAAATTATAAGAAGTTGCTGGGCATTGGCAACGGAAGGCCTCTTTATTTCATTGGTTCTTTCCATTATTTCTTCTATATAGCCTGCATTTTCATCTTCTTCTGTAATCCTTATAAGGACTCTGTCTCCTACTAAGGGTTTGATATTTTGAAGCCTAAACAAACCTCTTGCTCTACATTCGATTATCTTGTTACCAATGTCAACGTAGTAGTTACCCCCGACTCCCTTTATTATGATTCCTTCAATCATATATGCTCCTATTCTTTTTATTCAAATGTTATCTCAACTCTATCATATAATTCATTGTCAATATATATTTCAAAAACTTCTGTTCCGCTTCCCTTAACATTTATTAGTACACTTCCTTCTGAAGTTGCTACATCTTCAGAGTATACTACCTCTCGTCCCTCCCGGGCAATTCTTTGAATAACTATCGTTACCTTATCCTTGTCTTTAGGTAGAGTTATGGCTAGTGGGAATGCCCCTTCTGCCGGTGCTTCTGGCGTTTCAGGTGTTTCTGGCGTTTCATCTACAGGCTCTTCTCCGGGTTTTCCTGAGCTTACAGTAAGCCATACAGATGTTCCTTGTTCAACGTCGACTCCGGGTGCTATACTTTGTCTCATAACCAAACCTTCCGATACTTCTTCACTTGGCTCTTCATTTACTTGCCCTACCGTAAGACCTGCTTGAGTAATTGAAAGTTTTGCTGTATCTAGATTTATGTTTAATACACTTGGCATTTTTACATATATAATCTTAGGACCGATACTTACAACATAGTTTACTTTATCTCCTGTTTTTGCAGGTGTATTTGCAGCAGGGAACTGATCAATTATTTGTCCTGCCAAATACGTGTCAGAATTTTCTTCTGTTACTACCCCTTCAGAAAGCCCTTCATCTGCAAGAAAGATCCCTGCTTCAATGGCATATCTACCAATTAAGGAAGGAACAAATATTTCCTTTTGGCCCTTACTTATGACTACTTCTATAGGGTAATTCTCTTTAACCTTTGTATCTTTATCAACGCTTTGGTCCATTACCCGGCCTTCATCGTATTCATCAGAGTATTCTCTCTTTGCAACTTTGAAAACCAAATCTAAGCCTTCGATAAGATCTTTGGCCTCCTCTTCGCTTCGTCCTAGTAAATCAGGTACTGTAACTTCAGGTACATAGAAAAATGCATTAAATGCAATAATACCGCCTATTACAGCTAATACTAATGCACTTAAAATTGCTACTATTGTTATTTTCTTGTTTTTAGCATTATTAGTTTCATTTTTATCTAAGTTTTTATCCGATTTTTCTTCTGCATCTTCTCCAAAAAAGCTCTTAAATGCATTATTTGAATTTTCATCAATCAAATCTATATTTATTACATTTTCTTCTTCCACATCTGTAAGTGCAGGAATTACAATAGTGGGAGAATCAATAATTTCTTCTTCGGTTTTTTTAGTTTCATTGTTTCCATTTCCATTATTTAAAGCACGAAGCTTATTTAAAAGTTCCTCAGTATTTTGGAACCTGAAGCTTTGATGCTTTTCAAGACACTTCATAATAATGTCTTCGTATTCTTTAGATATATTTAAGTTTTTTATTTTTTTCGATGGAAGTTCAGGCTTTTCCTGAATTTGCTTCATGGCAACCGAAATGTGGTTATCTGCATCAAAAGGAAGATAACCTGTAATCATTTCATACATAACAATTCCCAATGAATAAATGTCTGATTTTTCATCTACATATCCGCCCCTTGCTTGTTCCGGAGAAAAGTAGTGGACTGAGCCTATTACATTAGAGGTGTTATTAATTGTAGAAGAGGTGGATGCCCTTGCAATACCAAAGTCTGTTACCTTAGCAGTTCCGTCTTCAGTAAGGAGTATGTTGTGGGGTTTAATATCCCTGTGAACTATATTGTTAGCATGAGCATGCTTTAAAGCTTCCGCTATTTGCTTTGATATTCTTACAGCTTCTTTCTCGTTTAACCTGCCTTTTCGCTTTATATAGTATTTTAAGGTTTCCCCTTTAACAAATTCCATTACTATATAATAAATATCACCTTCAATTCCCGTATCGTAAATATTTACGATATTAGGATGAGTAAGGCTTGCTGCAGACAGTGATTCTTGCTTAAATTTATCAATAAATTCAGGGTCTTGAGTTAATTCATCCCTTAATATTTTAATGGCTACAAAGCGGTTTAATACATTGCACCTAGCCTTGTATACATTTGACATTCCACCGCCGCCAACTTTTTCTATAATTTCATATCTATTTCCTAATATTTTACCTATCATAAGTTTCACCTCTAATGATATTATCAACAATAATTATGGTAATATTATCAGTTCCACCATTATCGTTAGCTAACTTAATTAATTCCTGAACACTTTCATTTGTACCGTACTCTTTTATGATTTCCAACATTTCATTATCAGATACATGAGTTGTCAACCCATCTGTACAAAGAAGAAGTATGTCATTTTCATATAAGTCTATTTCAAATATATCAGCATGTACAATTTCTTCACTACCTAAAGCCCGGGTTATTACGTTTCTTTTAGGATGAGTTTTTGCTTCTTCAGATGTAATTTTTCCATCCTTCAATAATTCATGCACATATGTATGGTCAGTAGTAATTTGTTTAATTTCATCATTTCTTAATAAATAAGCCCTAGAGTCACCTACATTGCCTATGTATATAACATTTTGCTGTTTATCTATTACCGCCATAGCTACAGTGGTTCCCATTCCACAGTATTCTTCATTTCTCAATGATTCTTCTCTTATTTTGTCATTGCATAGATTTACGCTTTCAATAATAAATGACGGTGGTTGAAATTCTTCCTTTTCCAGACTTTCAATGAAATAATTTCTTATCCCTTCAATTGCAATGGAAGAAGCCACTTCACCAGCCTTATGCCCACCCATTCCATCTGCTACAGCAAAGAGGCTGTAATTATGGGACTCCTCAACTATTAAACTATCTTCATTATTTTCTCGCATTAAGCCCTTATTTGTTTCGAAGAATACATTCATACAGCACCTCACATTTTTAGCAAGTCATTTCTAAGCTGACCGCAAGCAGCATTAATATCACTGCCTAATTCTCTTCTTACTGTTGCATTAATCCCATTATCTGCAAGTACTTTTTTGAATTTCATAATGTCTAAATCACCTGATGGCTTAATATTTGCTTCCTTTACATAATTACATGGTATTAAATTCACATTTGCCAATTTATTCTTTAATAATTTACTTAAAGTTAAAGCATCTTCCTGACTATCATTAAAACCCTTTATCATTATATACTCAAAGGTAAGTCTTCTCCCTGTTGCATTAACGTAGTAGTCACAAGCCTTTAGTACGTCATCTAATTTATATTTTCTTGCAATAGGCATTATCTCTTCTCTTTTTTCCTGGGTAGGAGCATGAAGTGAAATCGCCAATGTTATAGGGAGATTTTCATCAGCCAGCTTATAAATATTTGGCACTATACCAGAGGTTGAAAGGGTGATTTTTCGCATAGAAATATTTTGACCCTTTTCATCATTTATAATATTTAAAAATTTTACTATGTTGTTGTAATTTTCAAGGGGTTCACCTGAACCCATTATAACTACATTAGATATTTTCTCTCCAGTATCTTTTTGAATTAAATATATTTGCTTGAGCATTTCTGCAGCTGTCAAATCCCTAATAAATCCATTCTTAGTGGACGCACAAAAATGACAACCCATCTTGCACCCCACCTGTGATGAAATGCATGCGGTATTGCCGAATTTATACTTTAAATAAACACTTTCAACTATATTGCCATCTTCAAACTTAATTACGTATTTCTTTGTTTCATCTAATTTTGATTGAAGCTTTAACTGAATTTCTGCATTGGTAAATTCGTATTCTTTTTTTAGCTCTGTCTTGGTTTTTTGTGATACATTTGTCATTTCATCGTAGTCTTCGACAGTCTTGTTATGCAACCAGTCAAAGATTTGACTTGCCTTAAATTTTGGTTCCTTAATTTCAAGAAGGACATCCTTCAGTTCCTTAAAGCTTAAATCATCAATTTTTTTCATATTTACCTTCTATGTGTCATTGCTATGAATACAATTTATCCGAGGTCACAGCCCTCGTAATAGATATGAATAAGCTGCGAAGCAGCGTGTCATTCTGAACCGCAGGTGAAGAATCTCAGAGTTTAAAGATATGAGATCCTTTCTTTACGCTCATGATGACAAAAATAGCAATGACAAAATCAAATTTTGTAAATTATATCATAACCTCTTTATTTTCGCAATAAAAAAACCATCCATACCATGAATATGGGGATAAATTTCAATATAGCCATATTTGGCTGTTTTCAAATCTTTATGAATGTTTTCTGATATATCAGTTAAGGCAAAATCCTTATTATTATTTAAGAACCTATTAATAAGTTCGTAATTTTCCTCAATATTTGTGGTGCAGGTAGAATATACCAATTCCCCTTGCCTTTTTAAATATTTGCCTGCGTTAACAAGAATTTTATATTGCATTTCTTTTATTTCTTTTAGATCTTCATCTGTATTCTTATACTTGATTTCCGGTTTTCTTCTTATTATCCCAAGACCTGTACAAGGAACATCTGCTATGACATAATCAGCTTTCTCAATTAGGGAATCGTCTAATTTCATAGCATCATATTCTTCAACTTTAACATTATTTACGCCTAATCTTTTTAATTCATTATTTATAAGTTTTAGCTTTGCGGGATATATGTCTCTAGATACTATTTTGCCTGTATTATTCATCATTTCAGCAGCATTTAAAGTCTTTCCTCCAGGAGCTGCGCACATGTCAATTATAAGTGAGTATTCCTTCGGATTAAGTATTTGGCCAGCCAACATAGAACTTTCACTTTGAATTGAAAATAAGCCCTTTTTATATTCATCAGTCTTATCTATTTCAAATGGATTTTCAATAATCAATCCTTTATGGGCATATTTGCATTTAATAGTCTTTATACCCTTATCTTCAAATAGTTTAATAAGCTCATCCCTTTGAATTTTAAGTGTATTTACTCTTATTTCCAAAGGGGCTTCCGTATTATTTGCTATTAACACCTCTTCTATATCCTTGCCAAACTGCTTTTTCCATTTAATTATCAACTCTTTTGGATATGAATATTTAACACTTAAGTATTCATCCATCGGTAATTTATTCATCTTTTCTACAAGAGCATCCTTGCTACGCAATATATTTCTAAGAACTGCATTAACAAATTTTGAAGTCCTTATATTGCCTTTGTCCTTTATATATTGGACACTTTCATTTACAACTATATTTTCATGAGACTTATCTAAAAAGAAAATCTGATAAACTGCTAACCTAAGCACCGTAAGAACTTCAATTTCCATTTTCTTTGTTTTAGTTTTAGATACTTGATTTATAATCCAATCTATATATATTAAATTCTCAATAACTCCAAGAACCGATTTACGATACAAGGAAAGAAACCTATGATCAACATTTTTAATATCATTATTTATAACAATGTTTGAATAGGATTTATCCTTAAATATTTTCCTTAACGTTTCAATTGCCTGTTTTCTATAACTATTATCCATACATTCTCCATATCAAATTGCGTTTCCTTTTCATTTCTTATATTTATTATACACAAGTCTATTATTCTTTACAATTATTATCTTATCATTAGTAGAATACAGATTATAATTTTAAATATTATTTTCTTGTATTAACGTAAAAAACAATGTAAAACATTGTCAGAATAGGTAGAACAGGGTATGCCCGATACATCCCAATGAAAAGAGGCTAAAACTCTAAGTAATGATAAACAAAAAATCTCCCATTTTGAGAGACTTTTATGATTTATTAATTATACTTTTTTATAATAACCACTTATAATCCTGCCTGCAGTCTAATAATGCATCAACATATACATTTTCATCTTTGATTTGGTATATTAGTAAATATTTTTTAACAATAACGAGTTTACGATATTTTCCTTCTTGAATCATTGAATCAATAATGTATGGATTGCGTTCAGGAAATGTTTCTAATGATTTTGCTTTATTTTTAAATTCTTCAACAAACTGTTTAGCAGCTTTTTCACTTACATTGGCTATAAAACGGGAATGGGATGCCAGCATATCAGCAGCCTTTCGAGTAATTATCACTTTATATAATTTCTCGTTCATTTACAACCTCTTTAATTGCCTTCTCCATCATTTCAGAAACTTCATCAATAGTATAACCCTTGTCTCCACAGTTTCTGCTTTCTTCAGCTTCAACAAGCATTTCTCTTAGTTTTAGCATACTTTCGCGCTTTGAAAATGATTTAATGTCCATAACAACAAGATCACCTTCACCATTTTTTGTTAGATACACCGGCTGTTCGGTTTCTTTACAAAGTTGAGCAATTTCGTTATAATTATTTCTAATTGCAGCTGATGGCTTTATATGAATCATGTAATCACCTCATTCTAATAGTATTTTAATACCTTTATATTACCTTTATTGTAGTATAATTATACTACATCTTGTACACGTTGTAAATAATTTAATACATAATATTTCTGTGAATTCACTGATTGTAAATGATCAAAACTCTTATGTAAGCTAATATGTTATCATTTATTTAATCTTAATATTGACCTAAAAGGCCTTTCCTTTTAGCCAGATTAACACATTTATTAAATACTAGTAAGCCAATGCTAAAATATATAAGAGAATTGGCTATCACAAGTCCATAATCATATATTGAGAAATCCATAAATGAAAGTCCTCTTCTCATAGAGACCATAACCATGTCAGCTGCGGGCCTAAAAGGTATTAATAACATCAGTATCGCAAATCAATGTCATAGCGATGGCAACCTTCTGCTGCATA
>CAZTML010000080.1:0-8032 GCA_964614935.1 uncultured Clostridia bacterium
TTTCAATGTTTTTTCATTTGATGGAGGCGGTGGGAGTCGAACCCACGTCCGAAAATATTTCCAAAAGACTTTCTCCGAGTGCAGGACATAATTTATGTTTCGCTTCAACTATCGCCTATGCCCAGGCTATAGTGTCAGCTATCTCCGATTATTCAACTTAAGGTCGAAGAACCCCTTAAGCAGTTCCCTGATTTAAATGATGCCCCGGTTTAACCTACAGGTCGGTTAAGCGGAACAAGCTGCAGCAATTAAGCTGCGTAAGCTAAATTATTTTTGTTTGCGTTTATTTTTTTTGCCACTTTTAACGTTGTTCAGCGCAACGACTCGCTTATCTTCCTTCTGTATCCCCGTCGAAACCATTTACGCCCCCGAAATATAGGGGTCAGTTAATGATTACCTCTTTAATAATCTTAAAATACTAACCTTAATCAAACCTTAAAAGTATTATTACCAATTTGACTAATGTCATTCTAACACAAATATCAAATTATTGCAAAACATATTTATTCCTGAGCTGTATAAATCATTCAATTACATCATTTAATAATCTTATTCATTTTTTGTAAAGTGTACTTGACATCATTAACATTAAGTAGTAATATATATGTAAAGCTAACTTAACATAATCTTAGAAAGGAATTATTAATTGAAAAACAGATTAGAAGAAATTAGAAAAGAAAAAGGAATAAAACAAGAAGAACTAGCTAACGACTTGGAGGTATCAAGACAAACAATTAGTTCTCTTGAAAATGGGCGGTATAATCCATCCATTACATTAGCTTTCAAAATAGCACGGTATTTTAATATGTCAATTGAAGAAATATTTATTTATGAGGAGGAAGAATAATGTTATGTAAATTTATTAAGGGTGAAAAATATTGGAAAATTTTAATTGTTATTGGCTTTATATCAGTATTATTTGGAATTATATCTAAGGGAATGATTCCTGATAATATACATAATTTAAGCATGTTTTCAGGAATGATTACAGGTTTAGGGGGAGCATTTTTGGGAATCGGTATTTATAGACTTATTGGCTTACGAACAAAGTCCCAGCAAAAATTGAAACAAGAAGAAATTGAGCTTAATGATGAAAGAAACATACAAATATTACGCATTTCTCATACTGCAGCAAATGTTACAGCCACAATTCTTCTTGGAGTAATGTCATTTATTTTTGTATTTCTAGATTATATTATTCCTGCATTCATTTCAATAGCAGCAATATATATCCAACTAATGGCATTCTCACTTGCTTACAAACATTATAGTAAAAAAATGTAAAAGTCAATCCCCCACTTTTATAAGTGGGGGCGTATGTCACCGATTCATTAAGAAAATTATATTAACACAAAATCTATTTCAGCTTTTGGAATAGAAACATTTTCTACTCTAATTTTAACTGAATCTCCGATTTTGAATACTTTGTTGCTTCCTTGGCCGAACAATTCTTTTTTCTCATTGTCATAAATGTAGTAATCATCAACAATGTTAGAAATGTGTACAAGGCCTTCTACTGTGTTTTCAAGCTGAACAAATAATCCAAAGCTTGTTACACCTGATATAACACCCTCATACTCTTCTCCGATTTTATCAAACATAAATTCAGCAATTTTTATTTTATCTGTATTTCTTTCAACTTCATCAGCAACTCTTTCCATTTTGGATGAATGTTCAGCAACCATTGCAGTTCGTTCAAATAGTTTATGCAAATCTGTTTCAGAATATTTGCCCCTTAACTGGCCCTTAATAATTCGATGTATCTGCAAGTCAGGATATCTTCTTATAGGTGATGTAAAGTGGCAGTAATACTGGGCAGCAAGCCCAAAGTGCTTATCAGCATCTGGTGAATAAATTGCTTTTTTCAAAGATCTTAACATCATATTGTTAATGAGTGACTCTTCTTTTGTATTTTTAATCTTGTTTAAAAGCTTTTGGAGTTCTCTTGGATGGACATCATTACCCTTCAAGGTATAACCTAAATTATGAATGAATTTGCTGAATTCATACATCTTTTCCTCATCGGGGTCCTCGTGAATTCTGTATACAAAGGGCATGTTGAGCCAGTAATAATTTTCTGCTACAGTTTCATTGCAGACAAGCATGAATTCTTCTATTATTTTATTGGATGTTTTTCTTTCATACTTTGTAACATCTATTGCCTTGCCTGTTTCGTCTGTTATTATTTTTGTTTCAGGGAATTCAAAATCAATGGCTCCTCTTAAGTCTCTTTTATTTCTTAATATTAAACTTAATTCTTCCATCGTTTTAAGCATAGGCACTATTTCTTTATATTTTTCTGAAAGCTCTTCATTATCTTCTAGTATCTCTTGTACGTCATCATAAGTCATTCTGAATCTATTGTTTACGACACTTTCAAATATTTTATGGTCAATAACCTTTCCTTCTTTGTTAATTGTCATTTCAACAGAAATGGTAAGCTTATCTTCGCCCGGATTCAAACTACAAACGCCGTTTGAAAGTTCCTTAGGAAGCATTGGAATAACGCGGTCTGATATATATATACTCGTTGCTCTTTTCAATGCTTCTTTATCTAATTTTCTATCTTCCTTAACATAATGAGTTACATCAGCTATATGAACTCCCAAAACATATTCATTGTCGTTAATTTTTTCGGCATATACAGCATCATCTAAATCCTTGGCATCAGCACCATCAATTGTAATTATAGGTAGAGCCCTTAAGTCTTCTCTACGCTTTAACTCCTCTTCATGGATTCCATCCTCTGAAACCCTTTTAGCTTCTTTTATTACATCTTCAGGAAATACCTGTCTAACCTTCTTAGCAAGAAGTACTGCTTCTATATGTGTTTTTGTATCTTCTATATCCCCTATTACATCTACAATTGTACCTTCGGGATTTTTTCTTTTATCAGGCCATTCTAGGATTTTTACGGAAACCTTATTGTTAGCCTGGGCATTGTTAAACTCTTCTTGCGGTACAAATATATCAAAAGCTATTCTCTTGTCATCAGGTACTACAAAACCAAAATGCCTGCTTTTTTGAAATGTTCCAATTACATATTTATTGGCTCTTTCTATTATTCTTATAACTTTTCCTTCTGGGCTTTTTACTTCATCAGATACTTTCATAGGTCTTACGATAACCCGGTCTCCATGCATGGCTCCGTTCATATCTACAGGAGAAATAAAAAGGTCTTTTAAGTCCTTGTCATCAGGTATTAAAAAAGCATATCCTTTTTGGTGTCCCTCCAAGGTTCCTGTTATAAGGTTCATCTTTTCAGGCACACCATATCGTTCAGTCCTTGTAAATATTATTTTCCCTTCATCTTCAAGTTCATTTAAAGCAACTAAAAGGGCCTTTTTCATTTTTCCTTCTATTTCAAAGGTTTGAAGAAGTTCTTTAAAAGTTAATGGTTTATATGCTTCTTCCTTCATAAATTCTAATAATTTATCTTTAAAGTTCATCTTTTTTCTCCTTAGTAGGTTTATTTGTGTTTTCCTGAAGATCCCATTTTATTAAGTAAGTCTATATCATAAGAAACAATGTTATCTCTTTTTTGATTGTGCTGTATTTCTGCAAGATCTATAATACGGTTAATCAAATCTGTAAATGAAAGATTCTTTCCCTCCCACAAATAAAATGATACGGAACCTGGAATTGTATTAATTTCGTTTACAAATATATTGTTACCATCGAAAAGGAAATCTATTCTTGCATTTCCACAACCATCTACAGCTTTAAATGCTTCTTTAGCATAATTCTCTATTTTTTCTTTAATGGTTTCATCTATGTCTGCAGGTATTCTTCTTTTTGATTCGCCAGCACTTTTACTATTATTCACATATTTATCTTCATAAGTTAGAAATTCTTTCCAACCTAGAGGTTCTTCGCAAAGTGAAACTTCAAGTTCATTTTCATATCCTAGAACAGCACAATTTATTTCCCTTAAATTTTCAACACACTTTTCCACTATTACTTTTCTGTCAAAAGACATGGCAACTTCAATAGCAAACAATAGTTCATCTAGACTTTTAGCCTTGTTTATACCAACACTAGATCCTAAGTTTGCAGGCTTTACGATAAGGGGGTATCCTATTTTCTCAGCTCTTTCAATTATTTCTTGCTTTTTCTCGCCAAAGTCACTTCTGTAAAACCAAGTATGGTCTACTATTGGAAGATTAGAACTTTGAAAAACCTTCTTCATTATTACTTTATCCATTCCAACTGCAGAAGATAAAACAGAAGCGAAAGCAAAAGGAACATTATTCATTTGGAACAGACCCTGGAGGGCCCCATCTTCAACATTTGTTCCATGAACAGCAGGAAATACTATATCAATTTCGCAAATATCGTACTTCTTCCCAAAAAAACCTGATTTGATTCTTGGATGAGGATATAAAATTAGCTTTTCGTCTTTAAAATCAGGTAAAACTTCATAGGCATCTTCAAATTTTTTATTTTTAAAATTATCTATATGGCAGAGGCTGTCACCAAACATCCATTTGCCATCCTTTTGAATATATATTATCTTGGGTTCATAAGTGCTTTTGTCTATGTTTTCAAAAACCTGTAAACCTGTAACAATTGAAACTTCATGTTCCACGGATTTTCCGCCAATAATAATACCTACACTTTTCATGATTACCTCCATTTATTTCTTATTTCTCATCATATGTGTCAGGCAAATCATTTTCAAAAAGGACAACATCATTTACCTTAGTGAGTTTTTTCAAAACTTCTGTAGCTTCATTTAGTGAATTAACCACATACAAATTATTATCATTAAAATTATGTTTTTTAATTCCTTGGTAAATCGGTAGTGTTCGCCTTTTTCCTACTAGTATAGCAATATCACAAACACTTGCAATATTTTCTCCAAACCTAAAGTTTTCTTTTTCTTCTAATTGACCTAATTCAATCATTCCCGGTGTAACTATTATTTTTCTCCTGTCCGTAAATGAATCTAATACTTCCAATGCAGCTCTAGCGCCGTCAGGGTTGGAATTAAATGCATCATCTATAACTAATACCCCTGTTCCATAATCTATAAGCTGTAATCTATGTTCCACGGCCTCCAATTTTGAAATCCCTTGGGCAATTTCCTCTAGGGATAGGCCTAGGAGGGATGCTACTGCTGCACCGGCTAAAATATTAAGTATATTATGTTTTCCTAATAGTTTAGTCTGGCATTCTATAGTTCCTAAGCTGTTAATGCATAATGAAAATGTTGAGCCTGAGCTGTCAACTTTTATGTTGGAAGCAAATATATCTGTATCTTCAATATTTTCAATTCCATAAATGAGTTTTTCCTTAAATGTTTTGTCCGCTAACTTCTTTACATGTTCGTTGTCATAATTAAAAATTGCTATACCATCATCCGGTAAATTTTCAATCAATTCATACTTAGTTCGCATTATGTTGTCAATAGATTTAAAGGTTTCTAAATGACAAGGTCCTATGGATGTAATAATGCCAATTTTCGGATTTGTAAGCCTTGACACTTCTTCAATATCACCGATTTTTGTAGCACCTAGTTCCGCAATAAATATTTCATAATCATCTGTTAGGTCATTGTTTATTACCTTACTAATACCCATGGGAGTATTGTAGGATTCTGGTGTATTTAAGACTTTAAATTTTTCATTAAGTATTGTCGCCAGAATAAATTTAGTGGAGGTTTTTCCGTAACTGCCTGTTATCCCAACAGAAGTAATATTCATATTTCTTATTTTTTCCGAAGCAACATGATAGAATTTATCATTAATATTTTTTTCAATAGGTTTTGCTAAATGATTTGCTCCATACATATAGTAAGGTGAAAAATAATATATAAGTGTTAAAATTCCTGCCCAAACAGGAAGATATGTAATTACATCCTTTGTAATAAGATGAAGAATCCCTAAAGTAATTACCAGGTCAAATAAAGTTAAGGCTAAGGCAATACCATACAATCTTTTGGCTCTTTGAGTAAAAACCAAGGGTTTTTTTGAATCTTCCTTTGATATATAGTTTATAATTAAAAATATTAAGGAAAATAAAGCATATGCTGCCAAAACAAATGTTGGTAGACTTTCTCCCAAGTATGCAACTGTTAGAAAAACTGAAAAACTTAATAAAGAAAGGGTGTAAGTTTTATCATCTTTTGTATGTACTCTGTCTTTATTGTTTTCTACCCAAGACATGTATTTATCGCTGTTGTATCCTTCTAGCTGAATTATATGAAGGCTTTGTTTTAATTTAAGCTCACATAAAAGAAACCAAAATATTATATAAAGGAAAACTATCATTATATCACTCTCCAAAATCATCTTTTAAAAACACATTAATTACTGCCCTGAACTGGTCATAATTATCAACATATGAATAATGTCCTGCCCCTTTTAATATTACAAGCCCACTGTCAGGAATATTATCTTCCATTAATCTTCCCATATAAAGTGGTGTATCTTGGTCATTTTCTCCCCAGACTAACAAGGTAGGTACCTTAATATGCTTTAACTGGTCTAATAAATTATCATTTATTACCTTAACCATAGTTTGCCTCATAATCCCATCTGAATTTTTGTAATCTTGAGAGCCGAATTTTTTATAAAATTTCTCTATCTTTTCTTCTTTATTTCTTGCGGGTATCAATATGTATATACTTTTAAGTAATTTGAACCAATAAACTTTTATGTAATACTTAGCTTTTCTCTTTGGGATTATTCCCGCACTGTCTATTAATATTAACTTTTTAGCTATCTGATACTTGCTAGACAATATTATAGAAACTCTTCCACCATGTGAATGACCAAATATAATTAAATCTTTTAAATTAAGCTTTTGGGTAAATTTATAGATACATTCAGCATAATCGTAAGAGTTCCATGGTTCTTGCGGTTTATGGCTGTTACCAAATCCAGGCAAATCAAGGCTTATTACTCTAAATTTATCTTTTAATATATTAAAAATGGGCATCATGGTTTGTATGCTTCCACCCCAACCATGTAGCAGTAAGACTACTTTACCTTTTCCTTCATCTATGTAGTTTATGTTCAATCTGTCAATATCGATATTCATTAATACCCCCTGAGCGCAGTCTTATTACTATTATATGTCAATTTATAGAAATGATTATACCATCTAAAGTCTTTACCTGCAAGAAAAAAGACCTCTCTTAAGAGAAGTCTTCACAATTGTATTCTTAGAATAAACCAAGTAATATTCCACCGTATTCAGCTAATAAAGGTCCGAATACTAATGAAACAACTGTTATAAGCTTAATTAATATATTGATTGAAGGACCTGAAGTATCTTTAAATGGGTCCCCAACTGTATCTCCAACTACTGCAGCTTGGTGAGCAGGGCTTCCTTTTCCACCATGTGCACCACCTTCGATGTATTTCTTTGCATTGTCCCATGCACCACCTGAGTTTGACATGAATATAGCCATAAGAACACCTGTTACTAAAGCACCTGCCTGTAATCCGCCAAGAGCTTCAGTTCCTAATAGGAATCCGACAATTAAAGGCACTAGAACTGCTAAAAGTCCAGGTATAACCATTTCTTTTAGTGCTGCTGCTGTAGAAATATCAACACATCTTCTATAATCAGGCTTCCCTTTTCCTTCCATAATTCCAGGAATTTCTTTGAATTGTCTTCTTACTTCTTCAATCATTGAGAATGCAGCCTTACCAACAGCACTCATTGTAATAGCTGAGAACAAGAAAGGTAGCATACCGCCAATAAATAAACCTGCAATAACTGTTGGCTCTGTTAAACTAATTGATGATAACCCAACCGCTTGTGTATAAGATGCAAAAAGAGCAAGAGCTGTTAAAGCCGCTGAGCCGATTGCAAATCCTTTACCTATTGCAGCTGTTGTGTTTCCAACTGAGTCTAATTTATCTGTTATTTCTCTAACTTCGTGAGGTAATTCGCACATTTCAGCAATACCGCCTGCATTGTCTGAAATAGGACCATAAGCGTCAACTGCAATAGTCATACCTGTAGTTGACAACATACCTATTGCTGCTAAAGCTATACCGTATAAACCATTAATAGCATT
>CAZTML010000081.1:0-7986 GCA_964614935.1 uncultured Clostridia bacterium
TGCAGCAACGCGTTTATCATTGTACATATCAATCTTCCTCCAACACGCTGTCATTCTGAGCGTAGCGAAGAATCTCATTACTTAAAAGATGAGATCCTTCGCATACGCTCAGGATGACATTAACAGATACATTAAATTAATCCTTTAATATTCAAATCCTCCAAGGAAACATTAGGCAGACCTAATTTTCTTGTAGGTATAAAAGAGCCGTGGCAGTCTGAGCCTCCAGATATCATTAAATTGTTTTTCTTGCTGAAATCAAGATAATATTCTGTACTATCTCCATTATAAGGAGAATAACATTCGATACCGTCAATTCCAAGTTCAACCCAGCCTTTTAATTCCTCCATAGGCATTACAGAGTTTTTATAGTAATAGGAAGGATGGGCTAGGAAAACTTTGCCTCCGCTTTTCTTGGCAACCCTAATCACTTCTTCCGGGTCTTTTAGCTTTGCTTTAAAACCTGATTTTCCTACATCTCTCAAATGTTCAAGAATATCTTTGTGAATACCCTTGTCAATCACGTAGTTGAATGACTTCCAGCCGCCTCTTTTTCTGTTATGTTCGTATTTTTCATAATCTTCAACATTTACATCTGCATACTTATTTGCAGCATAAGAGCTAATGTATTCCAAGTTTGAATTTAACTTGTTTTGGTTGGTCCAATTCATTAAATTTAATAAGTCTTGGTTATTTATATCAAAATTATACAAAGTCAAATGATATTCTTTTCCTTCATATTCAGTGGACAATTCCGTACCAGGAATAAAAATAATTTTGCCACTTGCTTTTAATATTTCTTGTATATCCTTAATATTTCCAACACTATCATGGTCAGTAACTGAAAATATATCAATTTTATTGTTTTTTAATTCATTTATTAATTCTGTCGCATCCCAGGTGCCGTCAGAAGCACTGGTATGCATATGCATGTCAACTTTTTTCATTGCTACCTCTTTAATATAAAGAATCCTCGTGAATTCTTGTATAGAACAACTTTTTAACTTCTTCAAAATCTTTGGTTTGTGCCATAATCCACATTAATTTTGTAATAACTGCTTCAATGGTCATATCGTAAGCTTGGAGAACATTGTATTTTTGAAGTGCTTTAACGCCCACCTCATACATACCCATGTCGCTTCCTTCAAGCATTACTTGCGTTGCAACGACAACTATTTTTCCTTTTTCTATAAGGTCTTTAAGTTTATTTAGGAAATTTCTTTTGTCAAGAAAGGGCAGACCTCCAACGCCGTAGCTTTCAATTACTAGTCCTTCATATTTTTCGCCTATGTAATCAAGGACATCTGGCTCCATTCCAGGGGCTAATTTAAGTAAAAATATAGATGGATAAATATCTTTATAAAATTTAACTCTTTTTTCTAAATTGTTATTTCCAAAATATTTTGTTATCCGTCTGTCATCTATTAGTGCTGCTACAGGAAAGTTTATGCTTTCAAAAGCAGAGTAGCTCTTTGACTTTACTTTTCGCGCCCGGGTTCCTATTATTGCCTTACCGTCAAATACTATGTAAACACCACTGACATTATCTTCTGTAGCAAACCTGAAGCTGTCCAGTAGGTTTTTCTTAGCATCTGTTATCTCAGCATTTATAGGCTTCTGAGATCCTGTTATAACAATGGGTTTATTTGAATTTTGAATCAAATAAGAAAGGGCGGCAGAAGTGTATGACATTGTATCAGTTCCGTGGGATATTACAAAGCCATCATACTTATCATAGTTTTCCTCTATTGTTTCGGTCATCATAATCCAGTGTTCTGGTTGAATATTAGTAGAGTCAATATTCAAGAGCTGTATTGTGTCAACATTGCAATATTCCTTAATTTCAGGAACATATGCCAACAATTCCTCTGAATTTATTTCAGGTGTCAAACCACTTGCTGTTTTTATTGAAGCTATCGTTCCTCCTGTTGCTATCAGTAAAACCTTTTTCTTCATTTGACTCTCCCTTCCCTATATTTTTTAATGTTCACGCTTTATTGTTCCCTATTAGTTATTTAGTAAGTTGACAACAACCCTGTCCCCTAGTCATTCCATCGTCATTCTATCAATCTTTTTATATCTTCCGGCAAAGGGCAAGTAATCACTAAATCTTCATTAGTTATGGGATGTTTAAACTTCATTTCATAACAATGTAGGGCTTGCCTGCCGATTAAATCGCTTTTTCTTCCATACAATACGTCACCTACAATGGGATGGCCAATATGCTTCATGTGTACTCGTATTTGATGTGTCCGCCCTGTTATAAGCTTTAGTTTAACCAAGGTCATATTATTGTACTTTTTCTCTGTTATATATTCAGTGATGCATTCCTTGCCTGATGGATGGACCACACGTATTATATCCTCCGGATTTAGCCTCGTAATAGGTTCATTTATTATTCCTTCATGCTTTTCAACCATACCTTCAACTAGAGCATAGTAATATTTCTCAACATCATTAGATTTAAGCTGTTTTCCCAGCTGATTATGGACATAGGGATTTTTAGCAATTATTACGATACCAGATGTGTTCATATCAAGTCTGTTAACAAATCTAACCTTGCGGTTAATATTGTTTTTCTTAAAATAATAGGCAATACCGTTTGCAATGGTGTTATTTTGATGAGACCTTGTAGGGTGTACAACAATATATGGTTGTTTGTTAACAACAAGCAAATTGTTGTCTTCATAAATTATATCTATTGGAATATCAACAGCATCATACTCATCTTCTTTCTCATCAAATTCTATGGATAATTCATCACTTGCAAAGACACTTTTATTTAATTTTACCGGTTTTCCATTCAGGAAAATCTTATCATTAAGTTCTAATTTCTTTGAAAGTCTTTTAGAAAAGTTAAAATTTTCAGTCAATATAGTCTTTACAGTTTTGTCATTTTCTTGTATTCTATAGTTAAGGATATTATTAAACATCAATGTACTCCTGTCTCAAATCGAAGATTTGTCATCCTGATACTCAGTGAAAGATATCCTAACCCTATCTTTTGAGTTTTTCGAAAAATAGTAGTGGGTCATTCGCTGTGTGAAATCTCATGTTTTATTTGTACTAAGTATAAATATAATATAAAATGTTAATAAAGTAAAGGGGATAAAAATGAAGGAAAAAGTAATAAATATTGTTGCAAACGATGACTCTTATACAGCAGATATAAAAAGAAAGCTAACTAAGATTCTAACTGAAAACGGCTATACTTATTACGAAGGGTTCAATGAAGATGCACAATTAAATGTTACAGTTGGTGGAGATGGTGCTTATTTAAGGGCTGTTAGAGAAAGTAACTTCTCTCAAATACCTTTTATAGGAGTCAATACCGGAACCTTAGGTTTTTACCCGGAAATCACACCGGAAAATCTAGAAAATTTCATTATTAATTACAGGGCTGGCAATTATAAAATTAACCCTATAAATTTAATCGAGTGTGAAATAGTTACTGCAAATTTATCTGATAAAATTTATGCAGTAAATGATATTATATTAAAAAGAAAAGACATGAAAACAATACATCTCAATGTCTTTATTGCATCAAACCACTTAGAAAAAATAAGTGGCGATGGATTAATTATTTCTTCTCCCCTAGGCTCTTCTGCATACAGTAAATCTGCAGGAGGAAGCTTGGTTTATCCCTCATTAAAAACACTGCAAATAACTCCCTTATCACCTATTCTGTCAAATGCATACAGGTGTTTAGAATGCAGTATTATAGTACCTCCCGAATTTGAAATTGCTATATATCCGGAAAGAAGAGATGATTATTATTTAGCAATCTTAGCGGATGGAGAAATGTTTGAGTACGATGAAATGGAGCATGTAGTTTTCCGAACATCAGAAAAGGTAATAAACCGTCTTTCAACCGGAACGTTTAACTATTGGAATGTTATAAAGGAAAAATTCCTGTAAAAAAATGTCATCCTGAGCGTTAGCGAAAGATGCCCTAACCCTATTTTTCAGAATGTTTTTTTTTCTGAAAAATAGTGGTAGGTCATTCGCAATGAGCACCAAATTTATGTGAGTATACGAGCAAATAAATTTGTGTGCGAAACTGCGGGATCTCATCTTTTAAGTAATGAGATTCTTCGAGCAAGCCCTCAGAATGACAAGGGCTGCGCCCTTAAGATGAAGAGTAATCAGTAGTGACTACTTTTTACATTTTCAAAGTAAATTTACTTCCAACATTGATAGTGCTTTCTACTGTTAATGAATATCTGTGTAGGTCGGCAATCCATTTGGCAATACTAAGTCCAAGACCTGTTCCACCTTCTCTATGTCTTGCCTTATCTGCTCTGTAAAACCTGTCAAAAATTCTTTTTAAATCTTTTTCGCTTATACCTATTCCGGTATCCTCAACACTAAATACTCTTCTATTTTTTTCAGTTCTTAAACTTACTTCAACCTTGCCTTTTTCTGTATACTTAACTGCATTATCAATTAAAATTACAACTAATCTCCTAAGCTTATCGTAGTCTGCTTTGATTGTAATATTTTCTTCAATATTCATTATGAAGGCTACATCTTTTTTATTTGCTATAACCTCCATGTTTCTACATACATTTTCTACAACTTCGGTAAAAGAAAATTCAGATATATCTAATTTTTCCTCATTGTTATCAGCCTTTGCGAGAATTAATAGTTGATCGATAAGTTTAGCCATAACCCTAGTTTCTGAATATGCATTATCAAGCCATATTTCATTTTCGTCGACAGTACCCTCTTGATCACTTAAAACAACATCCAAATTTGTTTGTATAACGGTTAAGGGAGTTCTAAGTTCATGGGAAGCATCAGCTACAAACTCTTTTTGCCTAAACCAGGTTTCCTTAATAGGAGTTAAGGCCTTGCCCGTAAGGACATAGCTTAAAACCAATAAACCTATGGTCCCGGTAATTCCGATTCCAAAAATTACTGACCTTAAAAATGACCAAAGTATATCTTCATTAACTGTGTTTTGATAAATCTGTACTACAGATTCACCAGAAAAATCATTGAAATACCTAGTATAAATCCTATAATTAAAATGACCGACTTTTTTCGTTGTATATGAATCCGCCTTTTCATCCATGGACTTTGCAGCGAGTTCTTTAATATCATCTGCTATTTTTATTTCACCTTCATGAGAAAAAAGAGGTGATAAATGATTATCATAAACAACATAACATGCATCCAATTTCCTATGCTCCAGAGGATTAAATGGTATAAGTTTCTTGAATAAGGTTCCATTACTAAAGTAAAACTCCGGATACATAGAAGCCTTATAGTTATATATTCTCATTGCTTCTGTTCTCATAATTTCCTTGTTGCCGTCTTCAAAAATAATTTTTGTAAATTTATATATTCCTGCAGCAACAAAAAACATGAAAAGAACAAGTATGATACCCATGTATGCAGTTAATTTCATATGAAGTTTTCTAAACATTTATTTCTCCTTAAGCATGTACCCTACGCCTCTTACTGTTTCGATTTTTACATTGGTATCTTCGAGTCTCTTCCTCAAATGATGAACATAAATTTCTATATTACTTTCAAGTATATCTGCTTCCAAACCCCATATTCGGTCAATAATTTGCTCTCTTGTAAATACCTGACGAGGCTTCCTTATGAACATTTCCATAAGCATAGCTTCCTTGAGGGGTATTTTATATTCTTCATCCCCTACATACAAAAGATAGTTTTTAACATCGTATTTGACATCTTCGAACTCGAATACTTCTCCTACAAATTCAGTATCTTTTCTTCTTGCCAAAGCTTTAACTCTTGCTATAAGTTCCTTAGTAGCAAAAGGTTTAACCAGGTAATCATCGGCTCCTGTTTCAAGTCCGAAAACTCTATCATCTACTGTATCCTTTGCAGTAAGCATGATTACGGGTGTTTTTATACCTTCTTTTCTCATTGTTTTCAATATATGAAGGCCATCTATTTCAGGAAGCATTATATCTAAAACTACTACATCATAAATATCCTTCATTGCGAGAATTAGTCCTTCTTCACCGTCATTTGCTATATCAACATCAATTTTTTGCTTGTTAAATAAAAATTTCAATGCCTGCGTGATTTTAACTTCATCTTCTACAATTAATATCCTCAAGTACAATCCCTCCAACATTACTAATCCTTCATTGCTATAAACACACGTAAGTGTCATTCCTATAAATAAGTTGCGCAGCAACTTGTCATTCTGAACCGCAGGTGAAGAATCTCATTTCACTACAATTATCATACATCCAAAGTCTTAATACTACATTAATATTATATATACTATATTTAACAGTACAAATATTGTCAAGAAAAAAACATCAAAACACTACTATAATAATACAGTAGCATGTTGATGGTAAGGGAGAGATTATAATCTTAACAGTAAAAGGATGCAGAAATCCGCATCCCTACTTTTATTTTACTTATTGTAATAACTGTAATACACCTTGTGGCTGTTGGTTGGCTTGTGCAAGCATTGCCTGTGCAGCTTGTGTAAGAATGTTATTCTTAGTGTATTCCATCATTTCTTTAGCCATGTCAACGTCTCTTATACGAGATTCAGCAGCTGTTAAGTTTTCTGAAGTTACTCCTAAGTTGTTTACTGTATGCTCTAATCTGTTCTGTAAAGCTCCAAGATCAGCTCTTGTACCGGAAACTGTGTTGATTGCGTTGTCGATTGCATCAATTGCGGAATTCGCATCATCTTGTGTTGAAACCTTAATTCCATTAATCAGTAATCCTGTAGAGCTCATATCCTCTACATTTAATGTTACTCTTTGATCAGCCTTACCATTTGCACCTATTTGGAATGTAACACCCTTGCTAGCACTGTCTATAGTTATGCTTGCAGTACCAGCAGCAAATGTATTATTAGAAGTTACTGTTATTTCTAAACCTTCAAACTTTTTAGCATCATCAGCTGTAGCAGCTGTAGTGTCAACAGACGCTTTTAGTATATATGTTCCACTTCCTGAAGCTCCTGCTACAGAACTAAAAGATATTCCAGTAGGTAAAGCAGCACCTTTATATTCATTAACGGCTATACCACCATCTTCTACAGTAAATGATAGTACATCAGCAACTTCTAAATTTCCGCCTTTTATACTTATTGAACTAACATTTGTCGTTGCAGTATTCAAAGTTTCCGAAACCCCATATCCGCCTATGTTGCCATTTAAAAGATCAATTTTGTTAAAATGAGTTGATGTCGAAATTCTGTCTATTTCACTCATTAATGATGTAACTTCCTTATCTAAGTTTGCTCTGTCAACATCATCTTGGTATGTACCATTTGCTGATTGAACTGCTATTTCTCTCATTCTTTGAAGAATAGCATGAGTTTCATTTAAACCACCTTCAGCAGTTTGAATTAATGAAATACCGTCGTTAGCATTGTTTTGTGCCTGTTCAAGACCTCTGATTTGGCCCCTCATTTTTTCTGATATTGCAAGTCCAGCAGCGTTGTCGCCTGCTCTGTTGATTGAGTAACCTGATGATAACTTTTCTAAATTTTTACCTGTGTTAGTGTTGTTTGCTCCTAATTGTCTCAAGGAGTTCATTGCGTTTAAATTGTGTTGAATTCTCATTTTTTACCTCCGTGTAATTTTTATCGGGATCCTTCCCTTATTTTTTTAGGTCATTTGTATTTTTACCGCCGGGCCCTGGTGGAAAAAACACTTCATTGCCCTTACAATACATATATCGTAACTTTTAAAAATAAGTTTAGTTTTTATTAAAAAAATAATTTATCCCAAGAAGACTAAAATTCTATTAAATAATTAGTAAATTTTACCGATATATAATAAGTAGAAATAATATATTAACCTACTGAAGAGGTTTCTTATGTATGTAAAAAGTAAGTTTCTTAAAGAAAATATGATTCTTGAAAAAGATGTATTGTATTACTATAACAATTTTGAAACTGTAATGCTCACAGAGGGCAGGATCATATGTCTCCGGTGTCATATTATGGTCATTCATAACTGCTGCAAATTT
>CAZTML010000082.1:0-3019 GCA_964614935.1 uncultured Clostridia bacterium
TGAAATTGCGGACTTGCTTGACAATGTTATGTTAGTTATGATAAAAATATATGATATACAAGGGTAAAAATAAAAAATAAGAAAGAAACATAAATAATAATAAAGATAAAATTGGAGGAAGAATATTGAAATTTATTTCATGGAATATAGATTCATTAAATGCAGCATTAACAAGTGATTCAGCGCGAGCTATACTATCAAAAAAGGTATTAGAAATGATTATAGAACATAATCCGGATATTATTGCTTTACAGGAAACAAAGCTATCAAGTACAGGTCCTACTAAAAAGCATTTTGAAATTTTAAAGGACAAGTTTCCGGAATACGAAATTGTTTGGAACTCTTCAGTAGAACCAGCCCGTAAGGGTTATGCAGGTACTATGTTTTTATATAAAAATGATTTATCACCATCTGTTACTTTTCCAACTATTGGTGCACCAAGTACTATGGATTGTGAAGGTCGCATTATCACTTTAGAATTTGACGATTTCTACTTAACACAAGTTTATACGCCTAATGCAGGAGACGGATTGAATCGTTTAGAAGAACGTCAAATTTGGGATGAGAAATATGCTGATTATTTGGCTGGTCTGGATAAAGACAAGCCTGTCATTGCAACAGGTGATTTTAACGTAGCACATGAAGAAATAGACTTGGCTCATCCTGATAACAACCGCCAGTCTGCCGGCTTTACAGATGAGGAACGCCAAGGCTTTACTAATCTATTGGCAAAAGGCTTTACAGATACCTTTCGATATATTCACGGCGATGTGACAGGAGTTTATTCTTGGTGGGCCCAACGCGTTAAAACAAGTAAAATTAATAATTCCGGCTGGAGGATTGATTATTGGCTGGTGAGTGACCGCATTGCAGATAAGGTTATTAAATCTGAAATGATGGATTCAGGCCCAAGACAAGACCACACCCCATTATTACTTGAAATAGATTTATAGATTATAAGAGTGTTCCCCCTAAACTGCATATTTTAGAGGATTCTCTTATTGTTTGAAAGGCTATGTCTTGTGGTATATTTATAATATTATGATTATTTAGAATATAGTAAATTATTTCATAATAAGTTGCATTTGCTTATAGAAATATCATATATATTTATTAGTATAATATTAAGCATGAAATTAATAATAGGCGGTGATTATGAAAATGAAAAGTTTTAAGAAAAAAAGAGATTTTAAAAAAATCACGGGTGTAATATTATTTATCACTCTCTTAATTTCTATAGTATTTATTATAATTAAGATGATTCAAGCCCCGACCCTTGTTCCAAATGAAGCATATGAAAGAGTAAGAAGCGATTATGTACTTTCGCTGCTACAATGTATATTAGGTCTCATCGTTATGTTTATTCCTTCCTTTGTAGAGCGTAAATTTTATATTGACATACCAAACAAGATGGAAGTCTTGTATTTTGTGTTTCTTTACTGTGCCATATATCTTGGTGAGGTTAGAAACTTTTATATTTTGGTACCTCACTGGGATACAATTTTACATGCAATCAGTGGAGCTATGTTGGGAGCACTTGGTTTTACCTTAGTTTCTTTCTTTAAT
Organism: uncultured Clostridia bacterium; assembly: GCA_964614935.1. Lineage (GTDB taxonomy): Bacteria > Bacillota > Clostridia > Tissierellales > Sedimentibacteraceae > Sedimentibacter. The sequence goes on from CAZTML010000082.1 coordinate 1,567, forward strand.
GATATGGAAATATTAGATACTCACTTAAGTCCCATTTTTATAGCCTTGTTTGCTTTTTGCTTTGCCTTGTCAGCTGGAGCTGTATGGGAAATGTATGAATTTTTGGCTGACAGTGTCTTAGGTACTAACATGCAAAGATTTATAGCGGCTGATGGCACCGTATTAGTAGGACAGGCGGCATTAAGAGATACAATGAAAGACCTGATAGTTGATGCTATAAGTGCACTGATAGTAACAATTATAGGTTACTTTTCAATAAAAAACAACAAACTTGAACTATGAGCTACTTTTATTAATTATTCTATTATAGATAGCTTGTTTTATTGAAGTACGATATATTATTTAGTATAATATATGTATCAATGTCTATCATTTCGAAAAATGTTATCAAAGGAGCTTAAAATGTACTATTCAACAAATTACAAATCTCCCATGGGAGACATATTGATTGCAAGTAATGAAGACAGTATTATAGGTCTTTGGATTGATGAACAGAAATACATAGATAATACAATGCCAAAAGATTTGGTTGAAGCAGGTGACATTCCAATACTCCAAGAAGCTATAGCCTGGTTGGATGATTATTTTGCAGGTAAGAAGCCAGAATTGTCCAAGCTGTCACTTGCCCCTGTAGGTGGAGAGTTCAGACAGCAGGTTTGGCAGCTTCTTCTTGAAATACCCTATGGCGAGCTTACAACATACGGTAGAATCGCAAAAGAAGTTGCAAGACGTATGGGAAAAGATAGGATGTCTGCTCAAGCTGTTGGTGGTGCTGTTGGCCACAATCCCATATCTATAATAATACCTTGCCATCGTGTTATAGGGTCAAATGGAAGCCTTACCGGTTATGCCGGCGGTCTTGATATGAAGATAAAATTGCTAGACCTCGAAGGAGTTAATATGGACAAACTATTTGTGCCGAAAAAAGGTACTGCATTATAGAAATTGAGAAAATTTTTGGGGTAGTGTATGTTTTTTATTGCTGGTGTAAATAAAAAAAGAGAAGAATTAGATTATTATGAACCAATATTGTGTCCTTGTTGTTCAAAATATGGTCGATATGAAGGATTTATGGAATACAATGAATTCTCTTTATTTTTCATACCTTTATTTAAATTCAGAAAGAAGTATTATGTAACTACAACCTGTTGCAAATCTTTGTATAAAATCACAAATAAAGAAAAATACTTGATGATAGTAAGAGAACAAGGTCACAATGTATTTTTGAAAGATAAAGACATAGAACTTATACACAGAGGATCTTGTGGGGAAATATGTCAAAATTGTTCTTGTCCTGTAGGGGAAGACCATAATTACTGCCCAAATTGTGGAGAAAAAATATAAAAAAGATGAACCCTCTTAGCAATATTTCATAGAATGCCACTTTACAGTCCATCTTAATAATTATTAGAATTATACTCGTAATGCCTTTTAGAATTTCAAGGTCCGTCCC
>CAZTML010000082.1:3119-4690 GCA_964614935.1 uncultured Clostridia bacterium
GAATTTCAAGGTCCGTCCCTGGAGTTCCCCGGAGTTCCGAGTTTTTAGTGATTGTCGAGTTTTACTTCTTCTATTTTTCTTTTTAAATCTTCTATATTTCGCAAGGAAGCAGTAATTTTGTCGTTAATTTCAGCAACCTGACTTTCAGGATTATTTCTTTCTTGTTCAAATACATATTTACCGATTTCTAAAAAATACTGGTTAATTTGTTTTTCCTCTGCTGAAATAGCACTATTAAGTTTGGTTGTTTCAGCAAAATCCTTTGCTTTTTCTGATGCAGTTCCAGCAGCATCACCTATTGCCTTGCCTATCTTATTTAAAAATGCCATTTTAAAACCCCCTTTAATTTGATTTATTCCTATCTATATACCTTATATTTATTAATTTAAACAATTATGTCAAAAATTTATTATTTTATGATTAATATAAATTTTATGTATGGTAAACCATTCTAAGGCAAATATAAAATATGCTGTTTGTTGTTGCTAAGGGGTATTAGATTTGATATTAAAATAAATTAAAAAATATTACAATCTTCACATAATTCGACAATATTTTTCTATTACAGCCTGTATAATTATGATTGTGAGTTTTTTTGATAAAATATGACTTGTTTTGATTGGATGGATTATAATGCTATTGAGCTATTAGGAGGTGAAACAAGTGAATGATAAGAATAAAATAATTGTATTCCCCTTTCTTAAAAGGACAAAAATTGAAAATGCTGTAAATCCGTGGAATGTTGCGATTCAAAATATGGAGGAACATTTACCTGATAATGATTTTCGAGATGAAGGTGATAATGTTATAGATAAGTTAAACAATCTCATAGGTAATATTCATGCTGAAAGTCAACAAATTGACTTATATATACAAAATGAAGAAGTCCCAGACATGCAACTTTTGCAAAAAAATACTGAATCAATTAAACAAAATTCTTTAAAGCTAACAAAAGTATTAAATAATATGATTGAACTAAATAAAATTAAGAATAGGCAATATTGCTTATACGTAAATAGGGTTAATATTGTAGAAATTGTCGATAACCTTGTAATTAACGTATCTAGGGAAATCAAAAATAAAAGGATAATCTTTGATACTGCCATCGAGGAAAAGTTTATGTTATGTGATGTAAATAAATTTCAAAAATCTATTTTAATTCTCTTGTACCATGCTGTTAAATTTTCCAATGATGAGGAGATATTTGTTGATTTAAATACTGTTGAAGATAATGTTAATATTACTATTTCTTTTAAAAACAGAAACAGTAAGTTATTAAATATTTTTATAAATAAAATGGACAACCCTGAACCTGACTTTTTTAAGGACATGTCTATTGGCCTTTATATTTGCAAAAAAATTATTAAGCTTCACGAAGGTCGCATTGATGCTTTAGGCAACAAAGAGAAAATATGCTTCTCCCTACAATTGCCAACCGAAAAAACAGATTCAATTTGCTATTTGGTTAATGATAAAATTACTAACAACGCAAACTTAATAGAACAAATACAAATAGAATTTTCTGACTTACTAGAAATGTAAAATTGACAGATAAAAAAAGGAGAATGAAA
>CAZTML010000082.1:4790-5930 GCA_964614935.1 uncultured Clostridia bacterium
AAAAAACTGCCATAATATAGGCAGTTTTTTCTTTTCCCTTGTAAAACGATCCAAGATATAATATATTATTGGTAAGGGACATGCAAAAAACAATAAGATTCTTCATTGCGTTCAGAATGACACTTTCGTGTTATCATGGCAATGATGAACCCTGGTTCAGGTAAAGAAAGGAAAAGTTATGTCTATTAATTATAGTTTTATTCTTCCTCATCCACCCTTAATAATTCCGGAAATAGGAGGAGGTCAAGAAAGAAAAATTCAAAAAACCTTTGATGCATATCATAATGTTGCAAAACGAATTGCAGAAATAAAACCAGATACAATAATTATAACAACTCCTCATTCCATAATGTATTCAGATTACATACATATTTCACCAGGCAAAGGTGCCAAGGGAAGCTTTCATGAATTTGGTTATGAGGATGTAGTGGTTAAAGCAGAATATGATGTGGACTTGGTTGAAGAAATTTCAAAAGAGGCAACAGGACTCGATGTTCCTGCTGGTGCTTTAGGTGAAAAAAACAAGTCATTAGACCATGGTGTTATGGTCCCTTTGTACTTTATAAACCAGTATTACAGTGGATATAAGCTAGTTCGCATATCTATTTCGGGACTATCTTTCCTAGAACACTATAAATTTGGTAAATGCATAAAAAACGCTACAGATAAAAGTGATAAGAAAGTTGTCTTTATAGGAAGCGGGGATTTATCCCACATGCTTAAAGATCAAGGCCCTTATGGTTTCAGAGAAGAAGGCCCCATATTTGATAGGGAAGTAACCAAGGCCATGAAGACGGGAAATTTCTTAGAATTTCTGAAATTTGATGAAGAATTTAGCGAAGCTGCAGCTGAATGCGGACTTCGTTCATTCATAATAATGGCAGGAGCCTTAGATGGAAAAAGCGTGGATTCAGAACTTTTATCTTATGAAGGCACCTTTGGTGTAGGTTACGCTGTAGCAGCATTTAAAGTTACAGGTGACGACCAAGACCGACATTTTGATAAAATATATTTGAAAAATGAACAAGAAAGAATTGAAGCATTAAAATTAGAAGAAGACGAATATGTAAGGCTGGCTCGCCAAACATTGGAAAGCTATGTTATTAATCGCAAGGTAATAGAAAGACCTGAAAATTTGAG
>CAZTML010000082.1:6030-7873 GCA_964614935.1 uncultured Clostridia bacterium
TAGAAGGCGTTGATACGGCAAAAGAACAAGTATCAATAGCACTACAAAAAGCAGGCATATCCCAGACAGCAGATTATCAATTAGAGAGATTTGAAGTTGTGAGACACAAATAGGTAAATCAAAATCCGTCATTCTGGGTGAAGAGAAGGATCTCATCTTTCACATGCTGTTCAGAATGATATAAACACAAAGGTGAGTGAAATATGAATTTTATGACTGGAATTTTAAAAGGTATGGCGTTAGGTGTAGGGGCAATTGCTCCCGGAGTAAGCGGTGGAGCATTGGCAGTAGTATTTGGACTATATGACAAAATAACATATTTTATTGCTAATTTTACTAAAGATTTTAAGAAAAATGTAATATACTTCATGCCCGTGGGAATCGGCGGTATTATAGGGGTTTTAGTTTTCTCTAGAATCATAGAGTATTTATTTAAGTATCAAGAAGTTGGAGTTAAATATGCCTTTATAGGACTGATGTTAGGTACAATGCCTTCAGTAGTATATGAAGCAAATAAAAAAGGCTATAGGAAAAAATACTTAAGAGCCTTCATAATATCTTTAACCATTACCTTATTAGCTACATACTTTGAAAACAGTGGATTCGGTATTATTAAGAATGCAGGTACAAGCCCTTTGCATATGGTAATTTACGGAACTATTATCGGTTTTGGTACAATCATTCCCGGAGTCAGTGCATCAATAATACTCATGTATGTTGGAGCATATGAATTTGCTATAGGAGCAATTTCAAATTTGCAGATTTACGAATTATTTTTTATGGGAATAGGCTTTGTATTAAGTGTTTTATTATTTGCAAAAGTAGTATGTTTACTTTTTGAAAAGGCTTATGGATATACATATTACACTATTTTAGGACTTGTTGTAGGGTCCATTGTATCGATTTTTCCCGGGTTTGAATTTACATTGTCTTATGTATTTAATTTTCTACTTTTATTTGCATGTATGATTCTATCATATTCCCTGAGCAAATTAGCAAGTTATAAGTGACAATATGACTGGAAATGGTATTAATTTTTATCCTGAGCGCAGGGTTGGATCTCAGCTTTTAAAACCTGAGATTCCACGCCTGTGGTTCAGAATGTCACGCTGGTTCGCGGATTATTCATAGCAATGACATCGGGATAACGCCTTTATTATTGTATAAGTGAATAGTAAAATTTATTTGAGAGAAATTAAACAATAAGACAAATAACCATTGACTGATTGACGGTAAAGTGGTAAAATTTAATGGAATAATAATACATTAATAGGGGGGTGAATTGGTCAGTTTTTATTAAATCATAATAAGCAATCGTTATCATCATCATTTTCATTTTATTAAATCTAATTATTTAAAGGAGGGTTTATATGGCTACATTTTTAATCGGAATTATAATTTTAGTTGTGGGTGGCTATTTTTACGGTTCATACTGTGAAAAGGTTTTTGGCCCTGATGAAAGAGATACACCAGCAGTTGCTAAAGCAGACGGGGTTGACTTCGTCGTAATGAAAAAGTGGAAGAACTCATTGATCGAATTACTTAATATTGCCGGAACCGGACCAATATTTGGACCTATTCAAGGTATTTTGTTTGGACCTATAGCGTTCATTACAATTCCTGTTGGTTGTGTTCTTGCAGGCTCAATGCATGACTATTTTTCAGGTATGATTTCTATGCGTAACGGCGGAGCTCAAATGCCAAGATTAATTAGGAAATATTTGGGAACCAATGTTATTAAATTTTATAACATAGTATTATGGATTTTGATGTTCCTTGTTGGCGTTGTTTTCGTTTATACACCTGGTGACTTAATAGTAACACAGGTCTTGGGACAAGAAGC
>CAZTML010000083.1:0-7813 GCA_964614935.1 uncultured Clostridia bacterium
CTGGTAAAATAATAAAGCAGGGATATTCCCTGCTTTAATTGTTAAAGTATGATAGGGCATCATTAATGACAATGAATCTCATCATCATCTGGTTTATAGTTTTCTAACCCTTTAATTGTTTTACCTGTTTTCTGAGCGTAATCATATAGTGCTGATTTTACAGCTTGTTCAGCCAAAACAGAACAGTGTATCTTAACAGGAGGAAGTCCTCCTAAAGCGTCTACAACAGCCTTGTTGGAAAGTCCAACTACTTCATGAATGCTTTTTCCCTTTATCATTTCAGTAGCAATACTTGAAGAAGCAATTGCTGACCCGCATCCAAAGGTTTCAAAACGTACATCCTCTATTATTTCATCATCATTAATTTGTAAATATATTTTCATTATATCCCCGCATTTAGGGTTGCCTACCTGGCCGACTCCATCGGGATTTTCCATATTTCCTGCATTTCTTGGGTTTCTAAAATGATCCATTACTGTTTCTGTATACATATCTTATCTCCTTGGGTTTTTTAATTTTTATATAAATCTTCGTCATTTTTAATTGGTGACATTGCTCTTAACTTTGAAATAATATCTTTCATAGTTTCAACAGTGAAATCTATATCTTCTTCCCTTACTTCTTCGCTTATAGTAAATCGAATTGAGCCATGAGCTGTTCCGTGGTCAAGACCTGTTGCTAAAAGCACATGTGAAGGGTCTAAGGAGCCTGAAGTACAAGCAGAACCGCTTGATGCTGATATTCCATCCATATCCAAAAGTAATAATATGGATTCACCTTCAACATACTTATATGAAAAGTTCACATTGTTTGGAAGTCTCTTTGTGGGATGTCCGTTTAAAATCACATTTGGAATATTATTTTGTATCCCTTCTATGAGTCTATCCCTTAAACCAGTAACCCTTTCAACATAAGAATCAAAATTGCGGGCTGCAATTTCAACAGCTTTTCCAAAACCTACAATATTTTGAACGCCTTCTGTTCCTGCTCTTCTGCCTCTTTCCTGGCCACCACCATGAACAAAATTGTCTATTCTTGTGCCTTTTCTAATATAGATTGCCCCTATTCCCTTTGGACCGCCTAATTTGTGAGCAGACATTGACAAGAGGTCAATATTCTGTTTTTTAACATCTATTTTAACGCTTCCTAAAGCCTGAACACCATCTACGTGGAACAAAACTCCGTGTTCCTTAGCAATTTTACCTATTTCTTCAATAGGTTGTATAGTTCCTATTTCATTGTTTGCAAACATTACGGATATAAGCATCGTTTCGGGCCTTATTGCATCTTTTAATTGTTCTAAATCAACAAGTCCGTATTTGTCAACATCAAGATAAGTTGTTTCAATTCCGAATTTTTCTAAGTATTCACACGTATGAATTATTGCATGATGCTCTACTTTAGTTGTAATTATATGATTTTTTCCTTTGTTAAAATTCGCAAATGCAACCCCCTTTAAAGCCCAGTTGTCAGACTCAGTTCCACTTGCTGTAAAATATATTTCTTTTTCTTCAGCATTCAAAAAGTCTGCAAGAGTCTTTCTTGATTTTTCAATTGCTTCCTTTGATTTCCTTCCCAGTTCATACAATTGACTTGAAGGATTTCCGTACAATTCATCGAAGTATTTGCTCATTTCATCGATTACTTCTTTTTTAACCCTTGTTGTTGCAGCATTATCAAGATATAGTTTCCTGCTCATTCGTTTCCTCCGTTAAAATGTTTTGTTGGTCTTCGTACATATCAGCTAAAGTTATATTATCTATAACATCGTTTATAGAGTTTTCTATTTTTTCAAATATAGTCCTGGTAGCACATATTGCTTCTCTAGAACAAACTTCTTTGTTAACACATTCTGAAGTTGTTATTTCTCCTTCAAGTGTTCTAAGTATCATTCCCACAGTTACTTCCTTTGGATCCCTAGCTAGAAGATATCCTCCCTGTGGTCCTCTCACGGTTTCTATATATCCATCTTTTCTTAATTTCGCAAAAAGCTGTTCTAAGTAACTTTCTGATATATTGTATTTTTCTGAAATTTTCTTTAGAGAAACAGGACCTAATCCATAATTCAGAGAAAGTTCAAATACTGCCTTCAGTCCATATCTGCCCTTAGTTGATAAAATCATATCCGTTCTCCTTTTCACTCAATCCCCACTAATTCAGTAGGGTATCTTAATTATAAAATACCCCAGTAAATTTGTCAACATTAATTTTCAAAAAGAACAGTCCCCGAAACTTCGAAAATTCTGATTATGGTAGTAATTTATATAGGTAGGAACCATTGCGGTTCATTCCGATGTAAACATTGCTTACAGGAAATTTGTCCATGCATTCATTTAATACTATATCCAAAGTTTTCTGGTCACTTACTTTAATGCACAAATCGCACTCATTCTTAATACTGAAAGGCGTTTGCATTAGCCTTATATTCTTTACTCCATACCCCTGCAGCCTACTAAATGCAGCAAGAGCATAATTTCCATGCTGAAAGGTAATTATATAATCCATAGAAGCCTCCTCTACAGGGAGAGGTATGTTCCTCTTCCTTATCATCTCATATTATTTTATTAATATGAGCCAAGAAGGTTACAAAAAGGGGACTTTCGTCCCCCTTCCTTTTCAATTTAAATATTTGTGTTCCTCATCATTATCATAAATATTTAATTGGTCTTTTAGAAATTCCAAGTTAGTTTCATAATCTTCTTCAGAAATTTGATTTGTATAAAGCAAGACATCTAATTTATTTTTGTGGTCTTCAAACAAAAATATTTCTTTGCAAGGCCATACAATATTCTTTTTCTTTTCGCTTTTGGATTTCAAAAGATCAATGTTGATTTCATTTTCACGCAAATCAGTTATTGTACCCATCAAATAAAACTTGCTTAAGTTGATATTCTTATTTTCAAATATAGACCTTATCTTTTTAATAACTACATAATGTTCTTTTTTTATTTCATAAGATACATCTTCATTTAACATGTCTTCTTCTAGGTCTGTATTATAAAACTCTACGTGAATATCATACTTTGAATCCTTACTTAATTTTTCAAAATCTATTTTATTGTCTATAATATTTCCTATATCTTTATCTGTAATTTTTCCAAATAATCTATACATTTGGACCCCCTTACTGTCTCAAATACTCTAAAAATTTTTTAATTTTTCCTTCATAGCCTGATTCCTTAGGTTCATAAAATTTTGTTTTTATAAATTCAGGCATATATTGTTGTTTCACATAAAATTTATCGTAATCGTGGGGATATTTATAGTTTATTCCCCTATTAAGGTTTTCAGCACCTTTATAATGCTTATCTTTTAAATGTGATGGTACTTCATGTGATTCATTTTCTACAGCCTTCATAGCTTTGTCGATTGCTATATATGAGGCATTGCTTTTAGGTGCACATGCAATATATATTGCAGCTTGGGCAAGAGTTATCCGTCCCTCAGGAAAGCCTATTATTTCAACCGCCTTAAATGCATTGACAGCTACTTCTAATGCTCTTGGATCTGCATTTCCTACATCTTCTGAAGCACAAATTATAATTCTTCTTGCAATGAATTTGGGATCTTCACCGGCCTTTATCATTTTAGCTAACCAATACACTGTAGCGTCCGGGTCTGAACCTCTCATACTTTTTATAAAGGCAGAAATTGTATCGTAATGGTTGTCTCCATTTTTGTCATAATTAATTTTCTTTCTTTGAATGCATTCAGATGCAATATCTATATTAATTTTAATTATTCCGTTTATTTCCTTTGTTGTTTCCACTCCAAGTTCTAAAGCATTAAGCGCACTTCGTATATCTCCGTTAGAGTACTGGGCTATATGATTTAGAGCATCCTCATGGATTTCTATTTTTTTATTACCATACCCTCTTTTATCTGTCAGGGCTTTTCTCATAACATTTTTAATGTCTTCAATATCAATATTTTTAAATTCAAATACCATAGACCGAGAAATTAAAGCTGAATTAACTTCAAAGTAGGGGTTTTCAGTTGTGGCCCCAATCAATATTATTGTACCATTCTCCACATAAGGAAGCAAGGCATCCTGCTGAGCCTTATTAAAACGGTGAATTTCATCTATAAAAAGAATTGTTCTCTTATTGTAAATAGAAAGTTCATCTACTGCAAAGCTTATTTTTTCCTTTATATCTTTAATACCAGAAATAACAGCATTTAAGGTTGTGAAGTTATTATTTGTTGTATTTGCAATAATTTTGGCCAAAGTAGTCTTACCTGTACCGGGAGGTCCGTAAAAGATTGCAGATGTAAGCTTGTCTGCCTCAATTGCTCTATTTAGGATTTTCCCATCACCTATTATGTGCCTTTGTCCAACAAATTCATCTAGGCTAAGTGGCCTCATACGTTCTGCAAGAGGACCTTCCTTTTTTATTGAATTTTGATATTGCATTTCAAAAATATTCATATTTTTATTCCTTTATTTAATGCCGAATGTCATCCTACAGCCTTTTACCAACTGTAAATTTCAATGTATTTTTTTTCATTTCTCTTTTGTCATAAACTTTTAAAAGGAAAAACGAAATTATCAATGAAAACAAGGATGCGATAGCTGAAATCATGTCCTTATTGGGACTTGTTAGCACCATTTGTAAAGCAAAAACCGTAGCTACCATCAATAGCAAAGGAAGTCCATAAAGAACTACAATATGCTTAAGCATTACTTCATTTTCTGCTCTAATTTCTACATAGTCACCTACATTAATATCTCCAGAATCTGAAATATCAGTTTCAAAAATAACAGGTTCAACCTTGCAAACTGAAGAGCAACCTTTACAGTTTTCCCCACAGGCTGATACTCTTTTTACGGAAATAACAGCTACACCACCATCTATTTTTTCTATCCTACCTACATTATCCATTTATATCTTCCTTTCTTATTCTTGCTCAGTTAACGAGATATTCAGTTCTTCTAGCTGTTTTTCAGTAACCTCACTTGGAGATTCAGTCATCAAACAAGAAGCACTTTGTGTTTTTGGAAATGCAATAACATCCTTTATGCTGTCTGAGCCTGTTAAAAGCATCATTAAACGGTCTAGTCCGTATGCAATTCCTCCGTGTGGGGGAACTCCATATTTAAATGCTTCTAATAAATAACCGAATTTTTCCCCAGCCTCTTCATCCGTAAAACCAAGAGCCCTGAACATTCTATTTTGCAATTCTCTGTTTGTAATACGTATGCTGCCTCCGCCAATTTCATCTCCATTTATTACGATGTCGTAGGCTTTTGCTCTTACTTGACCTGGATTTGACTCTAATTTATCCAAATCTTCATCGACCGGTGATGTAAAAGGATGGTGCTTTGCAACGTATCTATCTTCTTCCTCACTGTATTCAAACAAGGGAAATTCCGTAATCCATACCAATTCAAATTTATCTTTATCTAGTAAATTTCTATCCTTGGCAATTTCAATTCTCAAAGCACTAAGTGCAGTATTAACTGCAGATTCAGTATCAGCAACTATGAAGACTATATCTTTTTCTTTGATTTCCAACAAAGATAAAAGTTCATCTATTTCACCTTGGCTTAAAAATTTTGCAATAGGTGAATCAAATGTGTCATTTTCATACTTAAACCAAGCTAATGCTTTGGCACCGTGAGACTTAACAAATTTCTCAAGTTTAGAAAGTCCCTTTTTTGAATAATCCTCCGAAGCTCCATCGATTTTTATACACTTGATTAAACCACCATTGTCATAGGTAGATTTAAATGCATTAAACTCGGAATCTTTGAATATTTCTGTAATATTCTTAAGCTGGTATCCAAAACGAAGGTCAGGTTTATCACAACCATATTTATCCATAGCTTCATTGTAAGACATACGTCTTAATGGAAGCTTAATATCTATGTCTCTCGTTTCCTTAAATATTTTTTGAATAAGTTTTTCATTTATTGCCATTACATCTTCTGCGTCTACAAAAGACATTTCAATGTCAACCTGGGTAAATTCAGGCTGGCGGTTAGCCCTTAAGTCCTCATCTCTGAAGCATCTCACTATTTGATAATATCTGTTCATTCCTGAAACCATCAAAAGCTGCTTATAAAGCTGAGGTGATTGAGGCAAAGCATAAAAATTTCCTGGTGAAACCCTACTTGGTACTAAATAGTCCCTAGCCCCTTCAGGTGTTGGTTTAGCTAAAAATGGTGTTTCTATTTCATTAAAACCATTATCATATAAAAAGTCTCTTATAACCTTTGATGTCTTACTTCTCATCAACATGTTTTTTTGCATATAAGGCTTTCTTAAATCAAGATATCTGTATTTTAAACGCATTTGTTCAGAAACATCATCATTATCCTTTATATAAATTGGAGGAGTTTCTGCAGTGTCCAAAATTTTAAGTGACTCTGCATATACTTCTATTTCCCCTGTAGCCATTTCTGCATTCTTAGACTTTCTTTCAAAAACTTTGCCCTTTACTGCAATAACAAATTCACTTCTTAAGCCTTCTGCTTTTTCAAAGGCTTCCTTATTTACATCCGTATCAAAAACAATCTGAATTAAGCCTGTAATATCCCTTAAGTCTGCAAAAATAAGGCCTCCCAAGCTTCTTCTTTTTTGTACCCAACCCATAAGCACAACTTCATTGCCTATATGGTCCTTATTTAATTCTCCGCACATATTTGTTCTTCTAAGACTTCCCATTGTTTCCATAATAATATCCTCCATAGAATAAATAAAACTCGTCCCCTGACTTAGGGACGAGTATAACCCGCGTTGCCACCCTATTTGGACTAAAAAGTCCCTCTCAATTAAAGTTTGCATTATTGTGGTGTCTTCGTCATTAGTTGATAACAGGCTCCCACCGCCCCTGTCTCGCTTTACTCATGGCTATATGACTACTCTTCCACAGCAATATATTTACAATTAAATTACCACATCATTTTTACTTTGTCAACAACAAAGTTGGATATTTTATTGGCTAAAAAATCAGCCCAAACATACAAAAGTTTATGACAACTTAAGAATTAGCTTGGTTGCTAACTGTCAGATCATCCAAGGTCTTAAATGTATATCCCAGGTCCTTCCACTTTGTTAGTAACTCATCTAAAATAAGTTCATTTGTATCCGAAGTACTGTGAAGTAATACTACGGCCCCCGGATGTATACGGGGAATTAATTTGCTAAATGCTTGTTCTTTTGATGGCTGGTCATCTTTATACCAATCAACGTATGCAAGGGACCAGAAAATAGTTTTATAGCCCAATTCATTAGCCATTTTTAAATTCTCTTCATTAAATTTTCCCTGAGGTGGCCTGTAATATTTGGGTAGCTCATCTCCAATAATATCCTTGTATAAGTCTTCGAAGGAAGTTAACTCCTTATTAAACGATTCTTTGTCTAAAATTTGTGACATATCAGGATGGTGGTAGGTATGGTTTCCAACTATATGACCTTCCTCTACCATTCTTTTAACAAGTCCTGGTTCTTTTTCAAGATAATGCCCAACTAAGAAAAAGGCAGCCTTTACATCATGGTTTTTCAAAGTATCTAGTATATTTGTGGTGTTTCCGTTTTCAAACCCCGCATCAAATGTCAGATATATACTTTTTTCATCTGAATCTCCCACATAATAGGCATTGTATTTCTTTAAATACTCTTTTCCGGCATTACCCATTGGAGCACTTCCTTCTGCATTAAATTTAAGGCCCCAATTAGAAATGCTTGCTGAAACTGATAAGGATAAATTCTTACCCAAATTGTAAATCAATAAAATTGCCAGTAATAATACTATAATCATTATAATCAGAAATTTTCTCTTGCTCATATGTATTATCATATATCTCACC
>CAZTML010000084.1:0-7600 GCA_964614935.1 uncultured Clostridia bacterium
TTAAATCTAAAAATTCTGCATCCTTTTGACACATCATAACAAATTCTGTATTAGGTGTATAAATTATGTATTGCTCATTTTCTTTTATCTTTTCATATGAAATTTTCAATACTTCATCCATGGTAATATTATCAATTTTTACACCCATTATACTTAATTTATCCATCAGTCTTTCCTTTAGTATTTTATTATTAACATGTTTTATCTTAAATTTTTACTTTATAAATGTTATACTACTTTGCAATTATACCATTTCATTTTAGTTAATTCAATGCAAAGTTAAGGGTTTTTCCGATTTTATCAACTACTGCTTACAGTTCACACATTTAAAGGTATAAGGGTATTTTTGTGTTGAAATTTCTGATTATTTATTGTAAAATGTCTTATAAACATTTGAGGGAGTTGTTAAATTGAAAAAGATAATAATATTTACATTAATTTTAGCAATCGCATTATCAGCAGTAATTTACGCTGCACCGGGAGATAGCAATGACCCCATCGTCGTTCTCAGCTATTTAAACGATCGTATCAAAGCATTGATTACAGACTACAAGTTAGACGAAATAAGCAACTTGAAAGATAAAGTTGATAACTTAGCTTTAAAGGGAGGATCTGGCGGTTCTTCAGCTAGCTTAGAAGTAGTAGAAATTAATAAAGGTGACAAAATAATTGCAGGAGCAGGAACTGAGCTTATATTAAGATCCGGTAAGGCTTTTGTAATTGGCTCTGAATTAGGCGGAATTTCAAATGTAACAGCCGGCAAAGATTTTACTTCCGGTATGGAGTTTGTTTCTAACCATTTGATGATAGTTCCAAGAGATGATGGACGAGGCGCCTATACAAATACTTTCGCCATATTTATGATAAGAGGTACATACGAAGTAGTTAAACAGTAGGAATCCTGGGGAATTCTGGGGACGGACCTTGAAATTCCAAACAAACTAAATTTTAAATTAAAAGACATTCTATATCCCACATATCGTGAGATTTATAGAATGTCTTTTTATTAATCACCTTTTATTATTTAGATCTGTTATATATATCTTACATCGGCAGTCTTTCTATTTACTGTTCTTTGGTACTTAACATCAGGATAGCCAAGAACAAATGAAAGTATGAAATTCTCGTCATCTTTCATTCCTATTAATTCTCTAATTTTAATATTGCTTTCAAGGGCTATCTTAAAGAAACCTATATAACATACTCCCAATCCCATAGAATTAGCCTGCAGTTCCATTCTTGAGGCTGCAAGACCACCATTTACTTCCTGGAATCCTGACTTGTCTTCGCTAACAATCACTATAACTTCAGGAGCATTAAAAAACAGTCTGTCAATACCCTCTTCCTTATAAGCATCATACATCTTTAACCAGGATTCTCTGTACATTTCCCTAGTTCCCAAGTCAATGCTAGAATCACTAGCTATATCATGTAATGTTTTTATTACCAATTCTGTTACTTCTTTTATTTTATCCTTAATAACTATGTATCGATTCATCTGCCTGTTGCTGGCTGTTGGAGAATAACGACCTGCTTCAATTATTTTATCCAGTTTATCGCCTTCAACTTCCTTGTCCTTAAACTGGCGTATACTTCTCCTGAATTTCTGGAAATATAAAAAGTCATCTGAATCCAAATTTAACTTATTCTTATTGTATTCTAAGATATCATCTTCATCGTAATCCGGCATGGTAATCGATTCTTGCGGGCATACTGCCACACAATGAGCACATTCATTACATAAAGATAAATCAACCTCTGCTATATCATTTACCAGTTCAATTGCTTTTCTAGAACAATCTTCAACACAAAATCCGCAACCAATACATGTTTCCTTGTTAATTACTACATTAGCCATTTCATCCCTCTTTCATCATATAAATTTAAATATTTTATTAATCTACATTCTAGCATATTTTACATCGCTAATCTAGATGGAAACTTTCTAATTTGGATCCCTTTAAGGACCTTGGTCCGTCCCTGGAATTCGACTCCTTAGTGGGTAAGGGGTTTTTCCATTTCTTCTAAGGTTTTTATATCATCTGCTTTCAGCTTTTCATAAAGTTCATGCCTGTAGGTTTTAGCTTCATCAACTTTGCTTACTCCTCTTCCCCTATTCCTATTAACTTCATGCCAATAAACTTTTTTAGTCTTATAGTACAAGTCAAAGTCAACCAACCTCTTTCCATCGGCTGTATATTCTAAAGCCATTAAAACTTTTTTAACCTCATGAGGTTTAAAAAAAGTAAACAATCTTACCTGGTAGGTCATTACAGAGTAGAGGATTACAGCGAAGTCCTTGGTCCAGCTTTCCCCTAATACCATGCCAAGTTGTAATTTTGATAATATAAACATCATTCTGTTATAATGTTCTTCATACTTACCATAGGAATCATATATATTAATCCTTAGCTCGTACCATTGACTGTCATCCAAACTTTGTGTAATCAACCTAAGCCCCTCTAATCGTAGTCTTTCCTGAACCTTCCTAACAGGCTGTGGGATTAAGAGTTTGGTTTCCACGAAATCAGCAACCGGTCCTGTAAGCTCCTTCTTGGTAAAAGCAATAACAGTATCATTCCTTTCCCCAATACCAATTGCATCAACCATACTAACTTCATTGCCACCAAAAATTTCCTTGCACTTTTCAATAACTTTCTTTTCATTTCCCGGCACGCGCATAACTATTGAAGCAGGTCCCATATCAACCTTGTTCAATAAATTACATTCATGGCTGCTGATAAATGCAGAAAGTATAGCCGAAGAACCACTATTTCTTATAAGGACAATTTTTTTAGCATCCTCTACATAGGTTTTTTCATGATTAATATCTGTAATAAAACAAAGGGTACAATGCTCTGTGGCATTATCAAATCCTTCACGAAATTCTACAATTTCTCCATTTAAATTATCCGTTAAAAAATTTGTTGTTTCATCAATACTTTCGGTTCTTAAAAATAAATAACGTGGTCCCATTCTAAATAAAAGCATTTTTAACCTCCCCCATTTACAAGCCGATTTTCTTTGTTTCCATACCTCTTGAACGATTTGTACCCACAGGGTAGCCCAAGTGGTAGACTTTTTTATTTGACAAATCAATTACGTTTATATTTAATACCCCATTTAAACCAAGACTACCATCCTTTTGAAAATGTTTTGGTTCAAAGCTATGACCATAAAGATTAAAATCTATCCCACCTGAATACTCTTTGTAATAATGCCCCACTGCAATCCTATAACCACAAATATTTATTTGTCCATCTTCTAAAATACTGCCCTTATCAATCAATTTGTTAACAGTGTCATAGTCATCATGGTTACCCATGACATAATATATTTCCGAATCGCTTTTTTCCAAGCCTTCAATGAAACTTTTAACAGCCATATAGTAGCTAGGCATCCTATTTTGCTGAAATTCCAACTTAATATTGTCTGCCATATCACCAGTATGTATTATGTAGCTAGGCTTTAGGATATCAATCAACTTAAATATATCATTGTAAATATCAATAGGAGTATCACTTATATGTAATAAAATTGGACCTACCCCATCTTCTAATAGTTCCTCCGGAATATTCGGATAAGAAAAAACAGACAATATCCCTTTATAAACATCTTTAAAATTCATCATAACAATAACCTTTTCCAATCTTTTATCTGCAATTCTAAATTATCACGTATTCACATACCATGATAAACGAATATGTTATGCTTTGTCATCCTCCTATGCGTAACGAAGGATCTCATATCTTTAAATTCTGGGATTCTTCACCTACGGTTCAGAATGACACGCTGCTTCGCAGCTTATTCATAGCAATGACACGGGCTACGCCCTTTGTTCATAAAAATAACACCCATAAACATTATACCACATACCAGGCTTTCATAAAATCAAAAACTTCTCAAGAACTAAAAAATTAATCTGTCCTCTATTGTAAAACAAAAGACTTAATTTGTATTAAATAAACTATTTATATTTCTGTAAATATATGATATTATTTATATATAAATTTAACATAATAATTAAGTTGAATATGGGAGGGAAAAATTGTGAGAAAAATATTAATTATGGGAGCATTAGGACAAATAGGTTCTGAACTAACTGAAGAAATGCGAAAAATTTATGGTTCGGAAAACGTAATAGCCAGTAGCAGAAGGATTAAGGAAGGTCACGAAGAACTAATTGAATCTGGTCCATTTGAAATCATAGATATCAATGACCCTATAACCTTGTCTTCCGCTGTGGAAAAACACAAAATTAACACTATTGTAAACTTAGCAGCCATTCTATCTGCCATAGGGGAAAGTAATCCCCAGCAATGTTGGAACACTAATATTAACGGACTTTACAAAGTCTTAGAAGTAGCCAGAGAAAAGGGTTGTATGGTATTTACACCGTCATCGATTGCCGCCTTTGGACCTTCAACTCCACAAGACAAAACTCCACAAGACACAATTCAAAGACCTACCACCATGTATGGAGTAACTAAAGTTGCCGGAGAATTATTGTGTGACTATTACTACAAAAGATTTGGTGTTGACACAAGGGGAGTCCGTTTACCGGGAATAATTTCATATAAAACTTTACCTGGAGGCGGAACAACGGATTACGCTGTACATATTTACTATGAAGCCTTAAGAAATAAAAAGTATACCAGCTTCATAGATAAGGGGACTTATATGGACATGATGTATATGCCAGATACCTTAAATTCAATTATTGATTTAATTGAAGCTAACCCGGATAAACTTAAACACAGAAATGCATATAACGTTTCTTCCATGAGCTTTGAACCGGAAATGCTTGCTACATCAATAAGGAAGTTCATTCCGGAATTTAAACTTGACTATGATGTTGACCCAATAAGACAAGCAATAGCCGATTCATGGCCTAATTCTTTAGATGATTCTGCCGCTAGAGAAGATTGGAACTGGGACCCTAAGTATGATATGGATTCCATGACAAAAGACATGTTAGAAAAATTAAAGCTCTAATCCCTTAAACCAAGACGAACTCTCTTTTTATTAAATATACAAAAACAGATAGCACCCAATTTTCCTATTCGTTGAAAATCGGGTGCTACCTGTTTTCGATGAGAATCTCCATTAACTGGCTCCTCTTTGTTAATTTACCAAATTAATCCATGTCCTATATAGCTTTCCTCAATACATTTCCACTTTAAACAATTTGATTTTGAAAGATTGCTCTTTATTGCAACCTTACTGTCCCTAATCTATCCATGTTTTGCCTTTCATATTACTGGTAATTCATAACCAACATTATTTTCAATTGTTATATCCTAAAAATCTCTAAATATTTTGAACATTGTATATAAAAAACACAGATAATAAATCTGTGTTTTCTTTTTTAGCAGCTTTAGTAATCTACAAACCCAACTGGATCTGTCTAATTATTTCATTTTAAACTCAGAATAAATATGATCATATTCTTCTAAAACAGCAGCTACATCCTTATAGAAACTTGTATTTGCAGCCACTTCATCAGGAATATTTAACATAGGGTTATTTCTGTAATTTTCTGATACAAACTCATCAGCTGCCTTATTTGGTGTTGTGAAGTTAGTTATATCAGCTATTTTAGCAGCAATTTCAGGTCTAAGTAAAAAGTCCAAAAATTTATAGGAATTATCTTTATTAGGAGCTTCCTTTGACATTACAAAGGAGTCGATAAAGATAGGCATTCCTTCTTTAGGGAATACAGGCTCAAGACTAGAATCAGCTGCTTGGCCTTTTACTGCCTGATTTGAATACATAAATCCTGCTACTGCCTCACCATTTATTAATGAGTCTTCAGGTGTATTTGTTTCAAACCTTACAATATTAGGTGCAAGTTCAAATAATTTTTCCCTTGCTTCTGCAACTATAGCGGGATCTGTTTCATTATAATCGTATCCTAGAGCTTTTAAAACAACTCCAATAACTTCAACAGACCAATCTACTATAACTACATTATCCTTTAATTCTTCTTGCCATAAATCTATATAGCCAGTAACTGGGTCAGCACCTAAATCTTCAACTGCTTTAGGGTTTACAAGCAAAAGAGACGTGGATATGGCATATGGCATTGAATATTCATTGTTTTCATCGTAGTAATTACTTTGATACACAGGGTTTATATTAGAAAAATTCGGCATTTTCCCCTTATCAAAAACTTCAAGATTTCCATTTCTTCTTAATATGTCCACCATATAATCTGTTACTACCGCTAAGTCATATTGGTCAGGATTTGCCTCTAGCAAAGATTGCATATCTTCATTAGATGTAACTTCCTTATAATTAACTTTGATACCTGTTTCTTCTTCAAATTCTGTAATCACTTCACGTGGTATAAAATCACCACCCCATGACATTAGATTGATTTGTTCATCTGTAGTAGCATCGTTAGCACACCCAACCAATGAAGTCATCAATAATCCTATTGCTAATAAAACTGATAATTTTCTTAATTTACTATTTTTCAATTAAATTTCCTCCTTTTGAACCAATTGTTTGGTTTAAACCAATTAATAAAAATGTTCCTAATAAAAACAAAGTACACAATGCATTTACTTTTGGAGTAACGCCTACACGCATCATAGAAAATATATGGACTGGCAAGGTTGTAGTAGTTGGTCCAGCCATATAAGTAGATATTATCACATCATCTAAGGACATGGCAAGTGCCAGTAGAGATGCTGTCAATGTTGAAGGCATAACAAGTGGTAATATGATAGTTTTTATAATCTGGCCTCTTGTGGCGCCTAAATCCTTAGCAGCCTCTATAATTGATATATTAATTTCCTTTAGTCTTAATTGCACCATAATATATACATATGGCACACAAAACAAGGAATGACCGATAACTAAGGTTAAAGTTCCAAATGGCAACTTTAGTGAAGAAAAAAATATTAGCAGTGAAATACCTAAGGCTACTTCAGGAACTATTAAAGGCATAAACATCATTCCATTTATAGTTCTTTCTGCGTTTTTTGTTACATAGATGGCTATAATTGCAGAGGCAGTACCTATTACAGCCGATAAAAGGGCTGTTAATATGGCAACTTCAATAGAAACTTTAAAGGCTTCCAATATAACCCTGTCACTAAAAAGCTCCCTATACCAATCAAGGGTAAAACCTGCCCAATAGGCGGTTGAGGCGCTTTTATTAAATGAATATAAAACTACACTCAGGACAGGAACATACAATATTAAAAAAAATAAAGATAAATAAAATGTTCTAAATCTATTCTTTTTTACATTCATTGATATAGACTCTCCTTGTTGTTCTTTGTCACCCTGCCATAGATAAATAAAACTAATACAACCAAGAGAATCATCCCTATGGCAAAAGCTGCTGCTAATGGCCTATTTCTTCCTCTTGTAGCCATATTATTTATCAAGTTGCCTAAAAACATAGTGTTTCCCCCGCCTAAGAGGTCTGATATGTAGTACAAACCTAATGCAGGAATAAAAACTAATGTATACCCTCTTGCTATACCCGGCATTGTAAGAGGCAAAGTTATATTAAAAAATGTCTTCCACTTGCCGCCTCCAAGGTCATAAGAAGCTTCCAATAAAGACCTGTCAAGCTTATCAACTG
>CAZTML010000085.1:0-7597 GCA_964614935.1 uncultured Clostridia bacterium
AGGCACGCCGCCAGCGTTCGTCCTGAGCCAGGATCAAACTCTCGTTTAATATTCTGTTCGCAGTCTCATTCACCAATTTTTCTGCTCCTTGCGTCGCAAAAATTGGGAATTCGTTGCGAATGACCTACCATCGATTTTCTTCTCCCTTGCGGTCGATAAAATCGGGTTAGGGCATCTCAAGATAACACTTGGCTATCTTTGTCTTTCATTACTTTGTTACTTTTTGTTCTTTTATAGAACTCAAAGGTTTCTTATGCTGTTTTATTGTCTAAGTTCGTTGCTGTCCTTTTTTTTGCGACAGCTTTGATAGTTTACCATTTCATTTTGACAATGTCAACTATTATTTTTTCTTTTTTGCTGTCTTTTTTGAAGCGTGATTGTCAGTTTTGCATTATTAATTTTTCCTGTCAACTGACATTTTTTTACTTACTACTAAGTAGACTAGTACCCACATCCGTCAATTTACGACAGCTTTGTTAGTTTACCATAAGTGTTTATAATTGTCAATATACTTTTACTTCTTTTTTTCTGAATCTTTACAATTGATTTTCATTTGTAAAGGGGCCCTCCAAAATAAATTAATAAGCTATTTTTGAAGTGCTTTTATATTGTAGCTTACTTATTTTCCTTTGTCAATCCCCTTTTTCCTAATATTTTACTTGCAAATTTTACCTTTCCAACTCTTCCATTATAGAAAGTGCAACCGGATCATTTGGATTGATTTTCAAGGCTGTTTGGATATCTTCCTTAGCCCTATCAGGCTGTTCGTTATATAAATAAGCTACCGCTCTGTTGCAGAATACTTCACAATTGCCAGGGTCTATACTTAATAATTTTGAAAATAGTTCTGCTGCTTCAACATATTTGCCCCTACATATTTTGCATAAACCCAATTCATTTAATGCTTCCTTTTGTTGGCTGTTTATTTTTAATACATTTTCAAAGTATGTTTCCGCTATGCTGTACTCACCCATAGACCTATATGCAAGACCTATGAAAAATAACAAGTTCCACCATCCTCCTAAATCCTTAACTAATGGAAGTAATAAATCCAAGGCCTCTTCCGGTTTTTCCTTTAATACAAGATTATAGCCATTTTCAAAATCAACATAAGGCTTTAGTTGAATTAACTCATTCCTTATTTCTTCTACCCTTAAATTATCATCATCTAATTCCTGATGTTTTTGCCAAGTAAGCTCTGCCTTTATATATTGTTGCTTTCTTTTATAATAATATCCTAATTTATAGTAAGCTAATGAAAAAGTATCATTATAGTCAAGACACTTTTCAAAATAGAAGTTTGCTTCTTCTAAAAAGTATTGACTTTCTTGATCATTTCCTTTGGCATGGTGGTCCATTCCCATATTTTCCAAGACTGAAGCATAAATAAAGCAGGTCTTTTCATTTTCTTCATTATTAGTAAGGGCTTTTCCGTAAACCACATTATCTTCTGTATTATCATTGTTATTTATACTATATATAATGTAGGGCTTAAATTTAAAATCTAATTCCTCAAAAATTTCCTTATAATCTTCTATGTACTCAAAACTTAAGTCACTTCCAAATATGTATATAATACCATCAATTATGTTATTTAAAGTTATTCCATCTATTTCATCTTGTTTGTTTATATCTTCTAAAAGCTTTTCTACTCTTATGGGCACCGGCAACTCTTTCTTTAAGATATATGTTTTGTCCTTAAAGTTAATTGATGCACCCTCTTTTAATGTAATAAATGAAATATTATTTCTTTTATTAATGTAATATTCTTCAAAATACTTATCTTTTTTCATATATCATTCTCCTTTAAATCCTTTATAATATATGTTTCACATCGGTCAAAGATATTTTCCTTATCTTTATATATAAATAATGTAATATCCCCACCAATTTCTACAATTCTAAAATCATTTATTACTTTTCCTTCACTTGAAGAAAAGTATTTATCTTTAAAATCAATGTCATTTGATAATTTTCGTTTTACATTTTTAAATTTATCTTCAGATTCCCTATTTAAATAGTCAGGTAAATCTTCATATTGGTTGTTGAATATATAATCAAATTTTAGTGCATTAACAAATTGTTGGCTTTTCATATTTATATATTCTATATAATCATACAATACTTTGTAAAGCTTTTTTCTACTGTGAGCCTTATTGTATAAGTCCTTTTCCTGCCAGTAACCACTAAAGGACTCATAAAACTTAAAAGCTGAATCTGGAAATAAATTTTCGACTATATAATTTAAAGATTTATCAAAATATTTTTCATTATAATATTTATCGACTAATTCTTCTATGTTTTTTAACATTAGTAATTCTTCTAAGCTAATGTACTTGGTGCAGATTACTTCATATGGAGCTTTCTGCCTAAACTTGATTTGGTGCTTATCCTTATCTTCATATATTTTGGTTCCCTTTAGCACTTTTAAAAATCCAAGCTGGATTTTCTCAGCCTTTAGCTTATGTATTCCATCAAATGACTCTTTGAAGGTTTCATAATCTTCATAGGGCAGGCCTGCAATCAGGTCTAAATGTAAGTGCACATTATTATTTTTAATTAATTCCTCTACTACATGGTAGAACTTGGCTTTGTCCATGGATCTGTTGATTTCACACAAAGTTTCTTCATTTAGTGATTGAGCGCCTATTTCAAATTGAAACATATTTACAGGCATTTTACTTATAAAATGTAAGAATTCTTCATTTATTATGTCTGCAGTAATTTCAAAGTGAATTGTCATATTGTTTTTATTGTTTTCAACTATGTAGTCTATTATTTCCATAGACCGTCTGTAATCCGCATTGAAAGTTCTGTCTACAAATTTAATTTGTCTAGCCTTTGTATTTAAAAGCATCTTTAAATCCTTTTTAACCCTATCCATTGAGAAAATTCTCATTTTTTTATCAATAGATGACATGCAGAAAGAACAGCTAAAAGGACATCCTCTCGAGGATTCATAGTATATTATTTTATTTGTAAATTCATCATCTGCTTCGTATGGATAATTAATAATGTCAAGGTTATTAATTAGGTCCCTATTTTCATTGATGGTTATTTGGTCATCTTCCTTGAAGGCTAAACCTTTGATTTTATTCAGTTTAGGATTTGATTTGTGTATTTCTTCAAGAAATTCTTTAAATGTTACTTCTCCTTCACCAAAAATAATGTAATCAATGTAGGAGTTTTTCTCCATAGTCTTTTTTAATTCAAAAGAAACTTCAGGACCTCCATACAAGATTTTAGCCTCGGATTTCCCCTCTTTCAGTATATAAGTTATATCGTTTATGTAATCTATGTTCCATATATAACAGGAAAAACATATTAGATCAGCATCTTCAGACAAAATTTCGCCTAGTATGTATTCGGTTTTTTGATTTATTGTAAATTCTTTTATAACAATATTAAATTCGCTGCAATATTTTTTCAAGTATCTTACAGCTAAATTTGCATGAATAAATTTTGAATCTAATGTAACCAGCAAAACTTTCATATTCGTATCCTCATAAGTCCTGATTTGTTTTTTACTATTGCTTCATTTCCTTTTCTTTGTAACACCTTGCACCTTCCCAGTAAAGGATGGTTAAATAAGGTATAATTTAAACATTCCTTAATATCCGGCATTTTATCGGGAATCTTCAGTTTTTCAGGATCGATTAAACCCTTTCTCAACTTGTACAAATATGCAGAATAGTTTCCTATTATGTCATACTGCTTATCAGTAGCAAGCCCATTATTATGACCAAATATATAATTTAATGATTTGAATCCATTTACATCATTTTCATCAAACAACATAGGTTTAGTAATCAGCTTTATTCTTTCTTTTTCAAAGTCAATTATGTAATTTTTATCTGTAAGAATTTGATTTTTCGTGAAAAATTCTTTAATGGAAAAATTTATAATTTTCTCTTTGCTAAACTCTTCAATCTCTTCTAATTCAGTATTATTCATAAATTCAAAAGTTGCTGAAGAGATTAGTATAGCATTTAATATGGTGTTTTTATTTAATGTGTAAACAGTAACTGCCTTTAAAGCTTCTTCAATTAAATTTTCCCAAATTGTATTAGATAAAACTATGGGAAGAATTTTAAACTCAACTAGTCCATCATTTATTGCTGATGGTTTCTTATGTTGAAGCCAATAATCCACAGTCTCGTCATTGCTATTCATATAGTGAGCAAATAAGTCTATTTCTTTTTCATATCTACCAATATCAAAAAGACACCCTATTTTATCTTCATAAGGTATCATACATTTTACTGAAATTAAAAATAGCTGAAATTCAATGCTGCCTATGTCATCGTAACAGTTATATAAGAGGCTCTTTATTTTTGATTGCATATAGTCTCCCTCACCCATTACCTTCCCTATCGCTCGCAGCAATGGGGTTAGGTCATAAAATAGAATTTGCAGTATTAACTGCGATTCCATTATACAATCAATTATTGAAATTATCAAATCCTTCTTTAGTAAGCTAGATTAATAAAATAAAAATACTTCTAACAAATTAAATTCTAGGCAATCGCCATGGATAACAAGGGTAAAATATATCATTATTGGGGTAGAGCTGATATATTATAGGTTTGTTTGTCATATGTCATTTTAAATTCTTTCTTATATTCAGATGCAAATTGTAAGACCTTCGTTGAATAATCACTGATTCCATTTACATCTATAGAATTCATATAATTTTCAAGCCCTTGCTGACCTCTGTTGTATGCAGTAAGGGCCTTATGCATGTCCTGATTGTAAACGCCCTTAAGATAAGAAAGCTGTGTGATTGTAAGTTTTAAATTAAATTCCGGATCTAAAAGCATATTGTGATTATATGAATAACCCAAATTTGTTGCAATAAGCTTTGCTGTATTTTCCATGAGTTGACCCAGTCCCAGTTCCCCAGCAGCACCATTAGCCAGGGGATTAAAGTCGCTTTCTCTTTTTATAAGACCAAGTACAATAAAAGGGTCAATATTTTTATCCTCGCTTTCCTTAACGAGGAATTCACAATCCTCATTATCCAAGCCAGTAAGGTTTTCCACATATTTAATAAAGTTTTTTTCACGAATAAAAGATTTTCTAAAATTATACATATATGTTTTTATTATTGGTTCTTGAGGTAATTTGTAATAATATTGTATATCTTCTGCACCTGCAGTCATGCTTGTATTTACCATCATAAAGTAAGAAAATATACATAGAAAAATTAAAATCGTCAAATACTTTTCACGTTTCATTATACTACCTCCATTTCTTATACAAATTATATTGTAAATTCAAGAGGTACTCAATGTTGAATCATGAAAAGTATTGTTGAAGCTTGATATAATTTAGCATTTTTGTAATATTTTTTGGGATAAATAAAACCCGCATATAAAAATTTGCGGGTTCATGTTCTATTGGGATTCCACTCTGCGAATGATCTACCAACCATTTTTCAGAACAAATCATCTAAAAAATAGGGTTAAGGCATCTTTCGATCTACGCTCTCAAAATGACACGGGCTACGCCCTTGATTCTTTACATTTTTTCTGGTGCTTCCATTCCTAACAGTTCTATTCCTTTTTTTAGTACAGTGTTAACTGTTTGAGTTAGAAGCAATCTTGCTTTTTTGACTTTTTCATCCTCCACTATAATCGGGCATTCATGATAAAACCTATTAAATTCTTGTGCTAGGCCAACAATATATCGAGTTACAATAAATGGCTCATATTTATCATGGGCATTCATTACAGCTTCTTTAAAGCCTTCAAGTTTTTTAATGACATTGAAAGATTCATTGTCTGTTAAAACAGAATAATCCACATCATCATTTATTTCTATATCTGCCTTTCTAAGCAAGCTGCATGTTCTTGCATATGTGTATTGAACATAAGGTCCTGTTTCACCTTCAAAGCTTAAAGTTTTATCCCAAGAGAAAACATAGTCTTTAATTCTGTTATTGAAAAGTTCTTGGAATATTACTGCCCCTATTCCAACTTGCTTAGCAACTTTCTCTCTGTCTTCTAAGTTTGGATTTCTTTCATTTATGATTTCCGTAGTTTTTTCAATTGCTTTATTTAAAACATCTTCTAAGAATACTACTCTTCCTTTTCGCGTAGCTAAGGCCCCATCTTCTAAGCTTACTGTTCCAAACATTACATGTATACAATCATAAGCCCAATCATATCCCATTAAATCAATGATTTTTCTCCATTGGTCAAAATGCAATTTTTGTGGTGCACCAACAACATATATATTCTTGTAGAAATCATAGGTATCTTTTCTATATTTCGCAGCTGCTACATCTCGTGTTACATAAAGAGTAGACCCGTCGGACTTTTGAATAAGCGCATCAGTCATGCCATACTCTTGAAGCTCTACTATTTTTGCTCCTTCTGAATCCTTAAGTAGACCTTTATCATCTAATTCGTCGATTATTGCTTGCATTTTGTCTGAATAAAAACTTTCTCCTGCATAAGAATCAAATTTAATACCAAACATATCGTATACACGGTTAAATTCTTTTAGACTTACTTCCCTAAACCATGACCATAATTTCTTAGCTTCTTCATTACCGTTTTCTAATTCTTTAAACCAGTATCTTGCTTCATCCTGGTATTCGGGATGGGTTTCAATTTCTTGATTATATCTTACATAAAGCTTCATCAATTCTGGTATTGGATTTTTTTCGATAGCTTCTACAGTTTCAGATGTCGCCCATTTTTTATATGCTGAAATAAGCATTCCAAACTGAGTTCCATAATCCCCTAGATGGTTTAGTGCAAAAGTGTTATATCCCATATATGTATAAATATTGTATATAGCATTTCCTATTAATGTTGAACGAATGTGACCAATATGGAACGGCTTTGCAATATTTGGAGATGAGAACTCAACTAATACAGTCCTATCTTCCCCTATATTAGTAGCACCATAATTTTCTTTTTCCTCGAAAGCCTGCTTCAATACTTTTTCTGCAAACTGACCTTTATTAACAAAGAAATTTACATATGGTCCTGCACTTTCAATTTTTTCAAATTCCTCTAATGTTCCTATTTTTTCAACCATTTCATTTGCTATTGCTGCAGGTGACTTTCTATATTTCTTAGCAAATTTAAAGCAAGGTACCGCATAATCTCCCATATCAGCACTAGGTGGTATCTCTATTAATTGAAGAGCTTCTTCTTTTGATAGCTCTGTTTCTATAGAAGTAAATATTTCAGCTACTTTTTCCTTAAAATCCATATCTCTCTCCCTCAAAATAATTCCGAAATTTTAAAATCTTTTTGTAGTCAATAATATCACAGGCTTTTTAAAGTGTCAACTCATAAGTCAAGCTCTGTCTCGCCGTCCCCCTGTGTTATATGCCAATTTTCATGACCCATTAGCTCATCAAGTTTTACCTTGTCAGATAAAATATGAGCAATCATCATATTGTTTTTAGGAGGCTTTCTAGTTACCATAAATCCATTTTTCAAAAGAATATTCCTGTATTGTCCGTAAAGACCTGTACCTATAACAGCATACTCTAGTTTATTATCATAGCAATACTTTGCAATACCATCAGAAAGTGCCCTTATATATCTTTCATTGCTAGGGTCTGTAAAAAATTCAA
>CAZTML010000086.1:0-7510 GCA_964614935.1 uncultured Clostridia bacterium
CATTTGCATCGCATATTGACACAGATTGAAACATTTATTGTTTCAATCTATCATATGTTTCTTTTATTCTATCGAAAAGCTCATCTGGCATGTGAATTTTTTCTATATCCAGTCCTGATGGCAGGTTTCTGTTTTTTGCACCCATGTAGACTCCGGCTAAATAATTGGAGCTGTAATGGTACTTCCCTTCAAGTGTATATACAATGGATATGGCTCCTGACGAAAGAGCAGGAGCTATGTATGGCTTAAATCCTGTTTTTCTCACTTCTAAATTTGCTTCTACAGCATATTTAGTTAGCTCTTTTGAAAGCTCATCGTCATAATCACTAATACTATTTGCTATGATTAAATCCTTGCCATGGGGACCGAATGCTCTTCCTTCTTGTAAATACATAGAAAATTTCTCGTATTTTTTAGAATAGTACACTGCTCTTGCATTCATTACTCCAAGGCCGTAGCCTTTAATTTGCTCCGGAGCTAAGGCTCCCTTGCTTTCTTTAAGGACTGTTGCACACAACTGGTCAACCGGGTCTGAAACAACGGCAAATATACCTTTAAAATTGCTTTCTGTGGCCATAAGGGCATACTCTTTAATAAGCTTTGCATTTTCTTCAAGCTGAATCATTCTTACATCAGTAACTTGGCTTCCTACTGGAGGTACTCCTTTTGAAGCGCAAAAGACAAACATGTCACAGTCAAACAATTCATGTTTTTCAATTCCATGAACTTCCGGTAAGGAATCCTCAAAGGGAAATGATGTTTGATTCATTTCATATTCCCATCTTTTGATTTTTTCAGGACTTCTGTCGTATATGCCAATTGAAGAAATAGAATCTTTGCCAAGAAGTTTAAGCCCCATTAATAAGGTGCTTCCCACATCTCCAAGGGCTAAAAGATGTACTTTCTTTTTTCGAAAGTCTTCCATGTAAAAGCATTCTTCATAGTCACTATATTGTGTGTTAACTGCCTTAATTTTTCTTCTTTCTATCAAATCCATTATCTTTTCAGGAAGCGTAAAGCTTTCATCAGATAATTTAAGCAAACCCAATGACTCTTCAGAAATATACAAATCAGAAGGATGATTTACAGCAAATGTTCTTTTAGAATTTTCCTTATTTAAAGAGGTCAAGAAATATAATTCTTGGCAGTCATCCGGAATATCACTTATCTTTGTATAATCATATTCATCGTTTATTGATAATAAATACTTATCTTTAAATTTATAATAAAACATTATTTTATAATCCTTTCAAGTTTTAGTAGAGTCTCAATGCTTACATCCATGAAGTCAGAGGCTTCCTTATTTAAATCATAATAAATATTTTCTCCCAAATAAGGTAGCCTTGGAGATAAAAGCACTTCGCTAAGTCTTTTTACCGTAAGATTTCTTTCGAAAATATCCTTAAATTCTCTTTCCATGGCAAGTAAGATATGCTTTGCATTCTCAAGGCAAACCATGGAAAGATTATATATTGCCTCCTTGGATGCCCCTTTTATAAACATGGGCGAATAAAATGGCAGTATGAGATTAATAGAAGGAATTAAATTTGAAATATTGTCATTTTCAGACCATATGCCGTCTCCTCCCAAAAATGGATACATTAAATTCTCATTAAACCATAATCTTAAATTAGGGATAAAGTATGCACAATCAGCTTCCCTACCCTGTATATCCATCAGGTCCTTACCCCTTCCGGACATAATTCCCACGATTATTTTCTTAACATCTATATTGTATCTTTTCATAACCGGATCAATTTCTTTAATCCTATATCCCTTATGAAGGACGTCATCGACTAATATTACAGGTTTTTCAAAAGATTCTATAGTCTTGACCTGATTATCTATAGGTGAATAAAAAGGGTATTCTTGAATTTTAAACCTTGTTGCATCAGAAGAATAAGCTTTTTCTGTGTGCAAGGATTTAGTAACTGTATTTGGAACAACCATACCCTTTAAAACATTACCAAAGGGCACAACCATATTGTCTCCTAAAACTCTGGGTACCTGCAATTCATTTGGCACATTATTAATAGAACATATCTTATTAATCAATATTTGATTTAATATGTCATTGTCAATTGACATTACAAGACTTCCGGGATAAAGATCTGTCATTGCCTTTTGCAGTCTTTTTCTTGCCAGTAAAATTGCTTCATGAACATTCTTGTTATCATTCAAAGGTTCCTTAATAAAAGACTCTAAATTTAAGGTCAGACAAATAGGGAATTTCATATCAACTGCATATAGAGTTATATTTTCACTATCATCATGAACTTTTATAAAGCCTTGAAGTTTAAGGGTTTCAATTAATTCCTTGCTATCGTCCGTCACAATATTCTTGTATAAGACATAGGTAAAATCATTTTTCATGCAATGAGACAAGGTTTCAGTAATTAATATTTGCTCCATACCTTCATAGGTCCTGCTTGGATTTATAAAGATTCCATCAATGACAATAATTCTCCCTGCTGTTTTTTCTCTTACGTAATTTGCAATATGTTGACTTTGAAACTCAGTATAAACATCAGATGAACTAATCTTATGAAATGCCGAAAAACCCAAAACCCTGTTAAAGTTCTTAATATCCCTGATTACTAGCAATTTAATGTTTTTAGGAAGAAGTTTTTCTCCTATATTTTCATATGCATTTATATCCATAAAAATATCATGACCTATTTCGTCAATGAGTTTTTTACTTAAATCATCTACAATTTCAATAACAAGGGGCTTTGTTTTCAAGATACCCTTGTTTAAAGGCTCCCTTACGTATAAATTCCTGTCATATATGAAACTTTGTGCCATTGGGTCTATTAGATTTGAAATGTCCCTGTTATTGTCTATATTTTCCCTGATTTGAGTTGAGCTTATGTCTTCTAAATAAACAGGGAGCTGTAATTCGATGAGACTACCCTTTATTCTATTTTTTGCTTCCTCTGCCTTTTTTATTGCAGTTTGAGTAACCTCTTCTTTTGCCCTCTTAAATACAATGTGGTTAAAATTATGAATAGTGTATTTTCCAGGTTTTGATTTATATGCTGTTGCATTAATTATTACATCAGATCCAACAACCATATGGACATCTTTGTTAGGAAAAAGGTCTTTTAATGATTTTAAATCCTCATTGCTTGATAAATTTATGGGTACATCGTCTGAAAACAAATATATACCTAGCTCATCTGCAATTGACATGTTAATTATTTGTCTTCTTATCATTCTAGGTTGGACTTTTTTAGACCAGGAAAATTCATCTACTGCTAAGTATACATCATAGCCTAAGTTTCTTATTTCTGTTGCAATACCCTTATGGCTAAGTGAAAAGGGGTCAAAAGTACCCGGGAAAAATGCAATATTCTTATTTACCTTTATATCAAATTTGCCGTTAAAAAATTCATAGTCACTAATAAACCTGTATATGTGGTTAAAGGAAGCTGAGTTATTGAAAAAGAATAAATCGCTTAATTCCTTTTCATTTATTAATGTTAAAAGTTTTTTGTAAATAAGGCAAAATACCCTATGTTTGAGCTTAAGGTTTAATACTTTTGAACCAAAAATATGCTGTCCTATAACCAAGAAGGTTTCTTGTTTTACTGTAGTATTGAAATTAGCCAGTCCGCCTAAAATAATACCAAGTATTTTAATCAATCTTTTTTCCAATACACTATTATCTTCGCCAAATCTATCTTTATATTCTGGATAGTACTGAACCATTACACCAAATGTATCAATAACTAAGGCCGAGGTTCTCTCATTTGTATTGTTGTAAATATTTTTAAGGTCAACAATAAATTCGTCCAATTCTTTTGGAGACAAGAGCATTACAAAGCGCCCTAAATACTCTGGTATGTTCTTTGCATATTGCATTTCATCTATTTCCAGGCCCTTAATAAGTTCAAAGGCGATTTCATTTCTTTGATCGATTGTAAGCATTGGACCTAATTCAACAAGTGAATTTCCTGCCTTATTTCTCACTGATTCCTTAGCACTTACCTTGACTAAATTAGCCAAGTGGGTAGCCGTTTGCAAAAGTGCAACTTCATTCCTTTTTGACAAGTTTTCCATTATGTAGTCTATGCTAATGGTTTTAACATTCCATGGTGTTGCTGCCTTCAAATTATTTAAGAATATATCTGATGTTTTGTACCATCCACCTGTTAAAAGATTTGAATACTTATTAAGCAAAGACGCTGGTGCATTTAAGCACCCAGCAATTTTATATTTCAAATAATTAAGGCATAAACCTTCATCCGGTGAAAATTCCGATACAAGGTCAAGTATATCCATAAGGGGTTGACCGGTAATTTTCACTTGGTCTGCAACCTTGTATAAAAACTGGGCTGCCATAAGTCTTATACTGTAAGATGGAGATTTCTTAAACTTCATAGAAAAGTCCAAAACAAAGTCTAGTTGCTCTTCATCATACAAGTCAAGCGGTATGCTAAGAAGAGAGTTTAAGCTGTTAAATTGAGCTATTTCTTCATTTATATTAAGCTTAAGGTGATTTAAAAATATCTGCAAATATTCGTTTTTTATTTTATTGCCTGGAGAATTTATAACAGAACCAACAAAAATTCTAAAAGAATATCCAATCCACTCCCTTTGATTTTCTGTTAACTTGTATCCCGGCTCAAGAAATAGGCCTAAATATTTATCCCATAGTGTTAGTCCTGCTTTTTCGACCGCGTGGTTAAATTTCACATCTTCAGGTATTTCTTTTGTATATTCCCTATCGTAATGAACGATAATTATTCCCATTAAATTTGCAGCTTGACGCCTAATGTCACTTTCTCTATGAACTAAAAGTTCATATAAAAAACCAAGTGTAAAAAGCTTTTCCTTTTGAGACAAATATATGGAGTATTCTTCTAAAATATTTAAATAGCCCCGGATATTTTTCCAATCACTCTCACTTCTAGCTGTTTCAATCATACCTGTAAATGTAACTTCGTTGTTAAGCTTACTCATTAAGGAAATATTGTGTCCAAATGCCATGTACTTAAAGTTCTTCACAACCTCATAACCGTCTATAAGGGCAAAGTCAACTGCTTTTACGTGCTTTGGCTCTTGGGATTTAAGGTCAACATTTACACCCTTATTCAATATAAAATCTTCAAAATCCTTGAGCTTTGAATAAACTCTTATGTATCTTTTTTCTTTTGCTTCATCCACATTGTCTAGCTTATTTAAAATAATGTCGAAAGACTCTGTCAATGAAAATATGTACATTTCTTGCCCAGTCTTTGTTTTTTTATTTTTAACCCTAAAATCAGCATAAATTAATAGTAAGGATTCTAACGATAAATTTTCAAGTTCTAAATCCCAGGTTGAATGATTAGCTGCAATAAGTGCTATTCCAGGCATATTGTATTTTATGAACCACTGGTCAGTATAATAATAATGGAGATAGGCAACTCTTCTTTTTTCAAGTCCTTTACACCCATACTTTCCTATGTCATGGCCTGCAGATGCACCGGAAACCAAACCTAAGTTTACTTGAACCCCTACTTTTTTCAGCTGTCTTGCAACATGCATTGCAACATAATGAACTGCAGTCACGTGTTCTAAGGTATTGTAACCATTAACCTCACCATCAAGCATCATCAATTCATATACATAATTCTTATCAAATGCATCTAAAAAATTTAAATATTCAGACTTGTTGGATAGTTCCTCTATTTCTTCTTGGCTTAAAAATTCAAATTTTGATCTGATAAGATTATTAGCCTGTGCAAACTTTAAAATAGTTGACAATATCTCAAGATATATAATAACCGGAACTTCATACTGAGGAGATAGTTTTATTGTTACTGCTTCCGGAAATGATTTATTTAAAACATATTGAAATATATATGGAAGCCAGCCCTCAGGAGGCTCGACTTTTATACTGTTTAAAATGTTTTCAGACAGATCAAGCACCCTTTTACATGTGTATTGTTTTTTATTAATTAGACCTAACAGATTATCAACAAATTCCTTATTTATTAAATAGCCTTGAACCTTTTCTTCAGAAATATTTATGACTTTTAAAAAGTCTTCGCGAGTCAAACTACTTAAAATATCTTTATGTAATTCATTTAACATAGACCTGCTCATAAGATCCTCCTTAGTTCCAATTAATGCAATTATAGCACAAGAGCAAATAAGCTGCAATAATTTACTCTCATCCTGAGCTCCAAAGACCAATGTCATCCTGAGCGAAGCGAAGAATCTCATATCTTCAAATTCTGAGATTCTTCACCTGCGGTTCAGAATGACACGCTGCTTCGCAGCTTATTCATAGCAATGACACGTGCTTCGCCCTTGAAATTAGATTATTATGTCAAACTTATAGATTTCCTATTGAAAAAAAGCTGCAAATGCATTATAGTTTATTATAACAAAAATTGGGAGGTCGTTATGTTTTTACTAACTTATTTATATGATAATACAGAATCTGTAGGATTTTTAAATGAAGAAAAAACAGGTCTAATTCCTGCTTCAAAAGTTTTACAAAATGCTCACGATTTAAATATGATTGGTATTATTGAAATGTTTGAAAGTGTTGATTTAGATGAATTAAACGATGCAATTAAATCATGCAAAGAAGTGATTAACCTTGATGAAGTGAAAGTTTTATCCCCCATTCCTTACCCTAAAAGAAATATTCTTTGTTTAGGGAAAAACTATTTAGACCACATCCATGAAGTTAAAGACTTAAAGAATGTAAATGCAGATATCCCACAAAAACCAATATACTTCAGTAAAATTGCAACACCTGCAATTGGCCATGGGGATTTTGTAGAATCCCATTCTCACGTTGTAAAGCAATTAGATTACGAAGTTGAGTTAGCAATAATAATAGGCAAGAAGTGTAAAAATGTTTCCCCTGAAGATGCAGAAGACTGCATATTTGGATATACCATCGCCAATGATATTTCCGCAAGAGATATTCAAACTTCACACGGTCAGTGGCATAAGGGTAAATCATTTGATACCTTTTCACCTCTAGGGCCTTACATAGCTTACAAATCAAATATTGCATTTCCGCCTAAATTAAAGATTCAATGTTTTGTAAATGATGAATTGAGACAAAATGGTTCTACTAGCGATTTAATATTTGATATTCCAACAATTATCAGCGACCTTACTACAGGTATAACATTATATCCCGGAGATATTATATTGACGGGAACTCCAGCAGGTGTAGGAGCAGGATTTAATCCTCCAAAATACCTAAAACCTGGAGATAAAGTAGACTGTGTTATTGAAGGACTAGGAACTCTATCGAATACAATTAAATAATCTGTCAACCTAAACGTAAGCGAAAGATATCATCTTTTAAGAGATTCTTCACCTGCGGTTCAGAATGACACGCTGCTTCGCAGCTTATTCATAGCAATGACAACAATAATAGAGGGATGGGGTTATTATCATAATTTATGGCAGCAACCCCATCCCCTTGTCTGACAGCAACCACATCCCCTTGTCATCCCCTTGTCATCCGTCCCCTTGTCATTTTATTGAGTTTATC
>CAZTML010000087.1:0-7417 GCA_964614935.1 uncultured Clostridia bacterium
AATTGTATTTTGAAGGTAACCGCTACGACCAGTACTCAAAGCGTAAAATGAGATCAATGAGAACTAATATGCAGATGATTTTTCAAGACCCATATTCAAGTATAGATCCTCGTATGACAGTTGCAGATATTATAGCTGAGTATATGCTTATAAATAAGACACATCCTAAAAATGAAATATATAATGAAGTAGAAAGACTTATGGATACTGTTGGTTTAGCAAAGCGTCTAAACGATGCATATCCACATGAGCTTGATGGAGGACGTAGACAGCGTGTTGGTGTTGCAAGAGCATTGTCTCTTAATCCAAAATTCATTGTTTGTGATGAACCTGTTTCAGCTCTTGACGTTTCAATACAGGCCCAGATACTGAACCTTTTAATGGACCTACAAGATGAAAGAGACTTAACTTATATGTTTATTACGCATGATTTGAGTGTTGTTAAGCATATATCTGACGATATAATGGTTATGTACTTGGGACAGTGTGTTGAACATGCTTCATCAGATGATTTGTTTAACGAGCCCTTACACCCTTATACAAAGGCTTTGTTAAGCGCTATACCTGAACCTAACATTGAAATGAGGAATAAGGAAATCCAAGTAATTAAGGGAGAAATTACTTCTCCTGTTAATCCAGAGCCGGGATGTCGTTTTGCTGGTCGTTGTGAACTTGCAACTGATGAATGCAGACAAGCGGATCCACCTTTAAGAGAGGTTAGACCTAACCACTTTGTAGCTTGTATTAAAGTGTAAGATTTAATAAAAAAGTCGGTATTCTTAAGATTGAATACCGACTTTTATTTGTGTTGATATAGAATATAATTCTATTTAAATAATTTTATTTTCCCTTGATCATTTAAGTACTTAACGGTTATGGCAACAATAGGACCTATTATAATTCCTGCAACAGAGAATAGTCTTAAACCTGCATACATGGCTGTAATTGTTATAATTGGGTGCAAGCCTATTTGTTTTCCTACAATTCTCGGTTCTATTACATTTCTTATAACAGTAACTACAACATACAAAACAAGGAGACCAATGCCTAGGTAGTAGTTTTCTAGAATTAATTCAACGATTGCCCAAGGTATTATTACACCACCTGTTCCTAAAACCGGCATAATGTCAAGAATTGCAACAATTACGGAAATTGGAAGGGCGAATTTTACATTAAGTATTGATAAACCGATATATAATTCTAAAAATGTTATTACCATTATTAATATGTAGGACTTAATCATTTTCCACAAGGTACCTGATAGAAAGACTCGAGCTTCTTCAAATGTAGTATTAAATTTATCAGGTAGTTGTTTTCTGAAAAAAGCCGTAATATTGTCGTACTCTAAGGTTATGTATACAGAAAGCACAATTGTAAATATTACAGAAATTAAGTAAAGTGGGAAATTAGATATTAACCTTGTAGCAAACTGTACAAAGGATATAGAAATATTTTTTACGAAATCTGCAATATAATTAATAGCATTTGTTATAACTTGTGAAATAGTGCTAGCAACATCCGGCGATAGAGTTTCTGCGTTTGTAACAACCCAATCGTTAAATTCCAATAGTAATGGTTCTAATCTGTTAAAATACAACCTTGGCAAGTAATAAATCAGTTCTGTGGTTTGGGTAATTAAAAATGATAAAAGAAACCATATGGTTAATGCAACAAAAGTATAGAACAATGCTATTACAAATACAGCCACACCCTTGCCGGAACCCTTAACAAACTTATTTACAAATCTTGTAAGAGGTCTTAGTGCCATTGCAATTAAGAAACCAACTAAAAATGGCATAACCCAGTGAATTACATAAACAAAAATAAAATAAAGTACTGCATATACGGTAACTATAAAAGCTATGTTTAATATGAAACTTTTCTTGCCGTTTTCAGTCATTAAGAAAACCT
Organism: uncultured Clostridia bacterium; assembly: GCA_964614935.1. Taxonomy (GTDB): domain Bacteria; phylum Bacillota; class Clostridia; order Tissierellales; family Sedimentibacteraceae; genus Sedimentibacter. Next base: position 1,912 of record CAZTML010000087.1, read on the forward strand.
CGATTTCATTTAGAATAGGAAACATAATACATATGTCCCTTACTTAAAGTATAATATCATTACTTATTATTTGCAATAGTTTGAAAAAATATTACATCAATTAGCATATTATGGGAAAATATTCCATTTAATAAAATGGGTTACTTTCTAACCATTAACATTAAATATATTTAACACTTTCTTAATTGAACTGTATATTTTACGGTTTAATTTTTTCGACCACGTTATGAAAACATTCCCAAAATAAGACCATAAAATGAGAACGTTTTATTATTAAGAATTGTTCATTAATCAAAGAATTCCTTGTCTTTATCTGTGGTCTGATATATTATTAACATAACGTAATTGACAACAAATTAAAGGGAGGGCCTTATATGTTCAACGTTAATTTTAAGGAAAAGGTTAACGCAATAATTACACGCCATAATAATGATGAGAAAAAAGTAATCTCTATTATTCAAGAAGTACAAAAAGAATATCATTATTTACCGGAAGAGATTCTGGTCTATATAGCCGATAGTCTTGATATAAGCCATGCAAAAATTTATGGTATAGCAACTTTCTATGAGAATTTTTCCTTGGAACAAAAGGGGAAAAATATTATTAAAATATGTGATGGAACTGCATGTCATGTAAGAGATTCTATTCCCATACTCAAAGCAATTCATAAGGAATTAAATTTAAGTGATAAGAAAAACACTACAGACGATATGCTTTTTACCGTGGAAACCGTTTCTTGTTTAGGAGCTTGTGGCTTAGCGCCGGTTATAACGGTAAACGATGTAGTTTATCCTAAAATGACACCTGAAACAGTTGTTGAACTTCTTCAAAATATTGAGAAGGAGGCCATGTAATGATAAAAAATTATAATGAGTTACTATCTCTAGCAGATTTATATAAAAGGTCTTTAGATAAGCAAAGAAAGAAAGTACTTGTATGTGCAGGAACAGGATGTTTGGCCGGTGGTTCTTTAGCTATTTATGAAAAAATAAAATCATTAGTAAAGGAACACGGGCTTTTGGTCGATGTGGATTTAAGCAAAGAAGAAGAGGGTGTAGGAGTAAAGAAAAGCGGTTGTCACGGATTTTGTGAAGTAGGTCCTTTAGTGAGAATCGAGCCGTGCAATTATTTATATTTGCATGTTAAATTGGAAGATTGCGAAGAGATTGTACTCGAATCATTAAAAGAAGGAAAACCTATCGAAAGATTAATGTACCAAAGTAATGGTAGAGTATATAAAGTTCAAGAAGAGATTCCTTTTTATAAAAGACAAACTAGGCTTGTTCTTCATAATTGTGGTCATATTGATGCTGAAAGCATTCAGGAATATATAGCTAAAGGTGGATACCAGGCAGCCGCCAAGGCTCTTTGCATGGATCCTAAAGATATATGTAATCTTGTTACAGAATCAGGTTTAAGAGGAAGGGGTGGCGGAGGATTTCTCACAGGTAAAAAGTGGAGTCAAGTTTTATCTCAGGATAATCCTGTAAGGTATATTGTGTGCAATGGAGATGAAGGTGACCCCGGTGCATTCATGGATAGAAGCATCATGGAAGGTGACCCTCATAAAGTTATAGAAGGTATGCTTATAAGCGGATATGCTACAAAAGCTAACAAGGGTTATATATATGTAAGGGCTGAATACCCTATGGCTGTTCATAGGTTGGAGATAGCTATTGAACAGGCATTAGAATACGGATTCTTAGGTCACAATATATTAGGTTCAGGATTTGATTTTAATATTCAAATTACTCAAGGAGCGGGTGCCTTTGTATGTGGGGAAGGAAGTGCTTTAACAGCATCCATAGAAGGTGAGAGGGGAATGCCTCGAGTAAAGCCACCACGTACAGTTGAAAAAGGCTTATTTGAATGTCCTACCGTATTAAATAATGTTGAAACATTTGCGAATGTTCCTATAATATTTTTAAATGGACCTGAGGAATATAAAAAATTAGGTATTAAAAATAATTCAGGAACAAAGGTATTTGCACTTACAGGTAACGTTGTTAATACAGGTTTAATTGAAGTTCCAATGGGAACTACATTAGAAGAAGTTATATTTGATATAGGCGGTGGAATCCCAAAGGGTAAGAAGTTCAAAGCTGTTCAAATAGGTGGACCTTCAGGTGGATGCTTAATCTTTGATGAAAATCATTTAAACCTTCCTCTGAGCTTTGATTCACTTGAAGAAGTAGGTGCAATGATTGGGTCTGGTGGCATGGTTATTATGGACGAAGATACTTGTATGGTTGAAGTAGCTAGGTTTTTTATGAGCTTTACCCAAAGAGAAAGCTGCGGTAAATGTATACCTTGCAGAGAAGGAACAAAAAGAATGCTTGATATATTAGAGAAGATTACTGAAGGCAAGGGGACTATGGATGACTTAGACCTTTTATATGAAATCGCTGATACTGTTAAAAATACTGCCTTGTGTGGGCTTGGAAAAACTGCTTCAAATCCGGTACTATCTACCTTGGAATATTTTTATGATGAGTATCTTGCTCATGTTGTTAATATGGAATGCCCGGCTAAAATATGCAAGGGCTTAGCTTCAATAGTTATAGATGCTGATATTTGTAAGGGTTGTAGCAAGTGCTCAAGAATTTGTCCTGTTCAAGCAATTTCAGGGAAGATAAAAGAGTCTTATGTAATAGATCAAAGTATTTGTATAAAATGTGGTGCTTGTATTGAATCATGCACTTTTAAGGCAATTAAGGAGGTATAGACAATGAGTGGATCAATGATAATAGATGGGAAAAAAGTAAATTTCAATGGTCAAAAAAATTTATTAAGCGTAATAAGGGATTGTAATATTGACTTGCCTACTTTTTGCTATCATTCAGAACTTAGTATTTACGGGGCTTGCAGAATGTGTTCTGTGGAAACATCTGACGGCAAAATAATTGCATCATGTTCAGAATTACCAAGAGATGGTATGGAGATTCATACAAATTCACCTAGAATCAGAAAATACAGAAAAATGATTTTAGAACTTTTATTATCGAATCATGACAGAGACTGTACTGTATGTGAGCGTACAGGCAAATGTCAATTACAAACTCTTGCAAAAAGATATGGCATAAGCAATATAAGGTTTAATAATCTAGTAGAAGAACAAGAGATTGATAATTCCAGTCCAAGCATAGTAAGAAACCCTAACAAGTGTATAAAATGCGGTGACTGTGTAATGGTTTGTGAGGAAATACAAGGAGTCGGAGCACTTGGATTTACCCATAGAGGGGCAGAAGTACAAATAAAGCCTGCATTTGATAAAAAACTTAAGGATACTAACTGTGTAGATTGCGGACAATGTAGAATTGTATGTCCTACAGCTGCAATAACTATAAAAAATGACACTCAAAAAGTATGGAATGCTATTTATGACAAAAATACGAGAGTAATTGCACAAATTGCGCCTGCAGTAAGAGTTGCCTTGGGGGAAGAGTTTGGACTTAAGCCTGGAGAAGTGACTATTGGAAAAATTGCTTCAATTTTGAGGAAAATTGGAGTTGATGAAGTATATGATACCGCATTAAGTGCTGATTTAACAGTTATGGAAGAAAGTCAAGAATTCTTAGATAGATTTATGAATAATGAAAAACTACCACTATTTACATCTTGTTGTCCTGCATGGGTTAAGTTTGCAGAAAACAAGTATCCTGAATTAGGGGATAATATATCAAGCTGCAAGTCACCACAGCAGATGTTTGGTTCTGTTGCAAGAGAAGTTTTTAATAAAAAAGATGGAGAAGACGGCAAGACAACATTTATTATTTCAGTTATGCCATGTACTGCAAAAAAAGCAGAAGCTGCTCGTCCAGAATTTAATCATGATGGTGTAAAAGAGGTAGATGTAGTTTTAACTACTCAAGAACTGGCTATTATGATTAAAGAAATTGGAGTAAATTTCCATACAATTGATGAAGAATCACTTGATATGCCTTTTGGAGTAGCTTCAGGGGCAGGTATAATATTTGGAACTACCGGTGGTGTAACGGAAGCAGTTTTAAGAAAACTCTTAGTAGATAAATTTGGTAAGGAAGATTGCGAGATAATATTTAGCCACGTAAGAGGCTTAGAGTCAGTCAAGGAAGCAAGTGTTGAAGTTGATGGTAAGATTATCTCTATAGCTGTTGTTCACGGGTTAAAGGATGCGGATTCCTTAATAAGGCAGATAAAAAATGGCGAAAGATATTATGATTTGGTAGAAGTAATGGCGTGCAAGGGTGGATGTATTGCAGGTGGAGGACAGCCGGTACCGAGAATAATAACTAAGGAAACAAGGGCATTAAGAGCTGCAGGTTTATACAATATTGATAAAGTTAATCAAATAAAGAACTCTCAAGACAATTATATTGTAAAGAGTATTTATGATGATATTATAAAAGATAATAATCATATCTTGCATGTAAAATAGGTATGGGGACCACCGTGTCCCCTACCTATTATCTTCCTTCATACATGTGTATAAGGTCTCTTCTTGGTCCTCTGGCAAATACATCAGTTCTGTTAGGTCCCCAGGAAACTGCAGCAGGGTCTGAATCAATATTTCCTCCAAGATTTTCCCAGTTTTCCCAACGTGAACCGTTCCAGGTTCTTTTATAAAGATTATTATTTGTTCCTCTGGCAAATACATCAAGATGGTTTGGTCTTTTAGATGAAACTGCAGGTCCTGATGTAAGCACTCCTCCGAGACTTTCCCAAGCGCTCCATCTGCTGCCATCCCACCAGATATGCCACAAGGCATTATCGGTTCCCCTAGCAAATACATCTATTCGATTAGGGCCCCAGGATACAGCTGCAGGACCGGAAGTAATACTACCTCCAAGGCTTTCCCAAGCGCTCCACCTGTTGCCATCCCACCAAATATGCCACAATGCGTTATCTGTTCCCCTAGCAAATACATCAAGCCTGTTTGCTTGCCAGGAAGCAACTGCTGGTGATGATGTTAACTGGCCACCTAAGCTTTCCCAAGAGCTCCACCTTTGACCGTCCCACCATATGTGCCATAGTGCATTATCTGTTCCTCTTGCAAAAACATCTATTCTATTTGGTCCCCAGGAAACTGCTGCAGGTGCAGATGTTACTTGGCCTCCAAGGCTTTCCCAAGTGGACCAATTGTTGCCTGACCACCAAATATGCCACAATGAATTATCAGTTCCCCCTGCAAATACATCTAAGCGGTTAGGCTGCCATGAAGCTACTGCAGGAGCTGTTGTGATTTCTCCTCCTAAGCTTTCCCATTGCGACCAAGTTGAGGGTCTAGGCGGTCTTGAACCATCTCTTATAAGATTTAATATTATCTCGAATATTCGGACTAAAATTCTGTCAATTTCATTACTTCTAACGTTAAACTGTCTTACTAATAAGTTAAACCATGGAATTTGATTTCTAAACCTGTTGTATACTTGTCTTGGCTGTAAGTTATTTCCTTCCTGATCCAATGCAAAGTTAATCATAAAGCTAATCAACAAATCTGCGAGATTTCTGCTTAATCCTATACCTT
>CAZTML010000088.1:0-7408 GCA_964614935.1 uncultured Clostridia bacterium
TTGTTATAATATATAGTAAGATTGTACAGATTCCACATTAATAGGGGTGTTAATTATGATTTCAACAAAGTGGTTTCAAGGAAAAGATAAGCTAAACCTTGTTTTAAGTATAAGGAAGGAAGTATTATCTCAAGATACAGATAAGCTTACTGATCTTTATGATGAATTTGCTTTTAATGCTGTTTTATATGATGAAGATAAAGCAGCAGGAACTGGAAGATTATTATTCAAAGATGGCAAATACTTCATTGATATGTTATGTTTTAAAAAACAATACAAAGGTCTAAATTATGAGGACTTGCTTGTAAGGATGCTAGTTAGAAAAGCAGTTACAATCGGTGCTGAAAAAACTTACATAGAAGTAGAAGAATACCAAGTAGAATTGCTTGAAAACATAGGATTTAATGTTGTATCTAATGATAAGAATACAATATTGATGGTTAAAGCAGGAGATGTAGGCGGTGACTGTGGTGCTTGTAAAGAAAATTAGCAATTTCTCTAAAAATAAAAATATAGAGCTTTTAAAATAATAAATATAAAAAAATGGAGGATAAAATGGATTATAAGAAACTCGCAGAATTATTATTTCCAAATATAAACAAGACAATAGATTATTACCAAAATGAAGTGTACCCAAAGCGCAACTTGCCTGAAGGGGCTAAAGTTACAAGATTAGCACCAAGTCCAACAGGTTTTATTCATTTAGGAAATTTATACGGAGCCTTTGTGGATGAGCGTTTAGCACATCAAAGTGACGGTGTTTTCATGCTTAGAATTGAAGACACCGACGAAAAGCGTAAGGTTGAAGGTTCTGTTGAAACAATAATATCATCCCTTGAATACTTTGGACTGAAATTTGATGAAGGTGCAGGAATTGAAGGAGAAAGTGGGGATTACGGTCCATATTTTCAAAGCAATAGAGCCGAAATATATCAATGTTTTGCTAAATACCTAGTTGAAATAGGAAGAGCATACCCTTGTTTTTGTAGTGAAGAAGAATTGGAAAGTTTAAGAAATGAACAAATAAAAGAAAATGTAAATACAGGTTATTACGGCAAGTGGGCAAAAGATAGAAACCTATCCCTTGAAGAAGTTCAAGCCCATTTAGATAAGAATGAAGAATTTGTTTTGAGATTTAGGTCTGAAGGTACAGAAGAAGGAATTTTCGAAATTCATGATGCTATAAGAGGTAGATTGTCAATTCATGAGAACTTTCAAGATATTGTAATTTTAAAAACCAATGGTATACCTACATACCATTTCGCTCATGTAGTGGATGACCACCTAATGCGCATAACCCATGTGGTAAGAGGGGAAGAATGGCTTTCAACACTTCCAATTCATTATGAAATATTTAAAACATTCGGATGGGAAAACCCAATTTACTGCCATACTGCGCATTTAATGAAAATGGATGATGGAGCTAGGAGAAAGCTTTCAAAGAGAAAGGATCCTGAATTGGGCTTAGGCTATTACAGGGAGTTAGGATATCATCCTGCTGCAGTAAGAGAATATTTACTTACCATATTAAATTCAAACTTCGAAGAGTGGAGAATGGAGAATCCAGACAGCCCAATTGACAATTTTGAGTTTACATTAGAAAAAATGAGCAATTCCGGAGCTTTATTTGATCTAGATAAGCTCAATTTCATTAGCAAGGATGTCCTATTGAAAATTCCAGCTGATGAAATATATGAATTCCTTATTGACTGGGCTCGTGAATATAAGACAGAAATTGCTGAATTAATCTCCTCTAACAAAGACCAAGTTAGAAAATTACTATCTGTTGGAAGAGAAGATAGAAATCCACGTAAAGACTTAATGTACTGTGAGCAGATATTTGACTTTATAAGCTATTATTTTGATGAATATTTTAAAATTGTTGACTCTTATCCTGAAAATATAAATGAAGAAGAAGGAAAAAAACTACTTCAGGCATATTTGAACACTTATGACCACAATGACGACCAAAGCCAATGGTTTGATAAAATAAGAGCTATAGCAACAGAAAATGGCTATGCTGCAAAACCGAAGGATTACAAGAAAAACCCTGATATGTACAAAGGACATGTAGGAGATGTAAGCACAGTAGTTAGACTTGCCATAGTTGGTCGTGCTTCATCACCGGATGTGTGGGAGATACAGCAGATTATGGGAGAAGCGAAAACTAAAGGTAGAATAGAGAAAGCTATTAAGTAATAATGAACAATGAATAGTTGAATAAAGTTTAGTACTAAACATTCAAAAGGATTTGAGTTTTCTCAAATCCTTTTGTTATACTTTGCTGCGTGCTATATGATTAATCTATAAATAGTAGCAGTGACAAAGCACACTAAAAACGCAAGTGCAGTAGGTATCAAAAATGCCGCTCCAGTCCACTTTAAACTTCCCGTTTCTTTTTTTATGGTGAGTAGGGTTGTTGAACAAGGCCAGTGAAGAAGGGAAAAGAGCATCACATTTATGGCAGTTAATCCAGTCCAACCATTAGAGATTAATATCCCTCTTAAAGAAGTAATACTTTCAAAATCTGTCAGGGTTCCCGTAGACATGTATGCCATTAATAATACGGGAATTACAATTTCATTTGCAGGAAAACCAGCAATAAAAGCTATAAGTATGAAACCATCAAGGCCTATTGCTTTTCCTATGGGATCTAGAAAGTTTGCCATATGAATTAGTATGCTTAAGTCACCTATATAAATATTTGCTAACAACCATGTAATAGCTCCAGCAGGTGCTGCTATAACAAGAGCCCTTGATAATACAAATATGGTCCTGTCAATCAGGGATGTGTAAATTATTCTTCCTACCTGAGGCGACCTGTAGGGTGGAAGCTCTAGAGTAAAGGTAGAAGGAACTCCTTTCAATAATGTTTTGGATAACAAATAAGATAAAGCCAAAGTTGCAAACACACCTATGAGAACCATTAAAGTGATAAACAAGGCAGGTATAATGCTGTCTAGAAAGGTTCCTGTAAATGCGAAAAATGCTGCTGACAAAACAATAATCAGGGGAAACCTACCGTTGCAAGGAACAAGGTTATTTGTGATGATTGCTATTAACCGTTCCCTAGGGGAATCAATGATTCTACAACCTATGACCCCTGCTGCATTACAGCCAAATCCCATGCACATAGTTAAACACATTTTACCATGAGCACCTGCCTTTTTAAACATATGGTCTAAATTAAATGCAACTCTAGGCAAGTAGCCTAAGTCTTCAAAAAGTGTGAAGAGGGGGAAAAATATTGCCATAGGTGGTAGCATTACGGATACAACCCAGGCAAGACTTCGATACATTCCATCAATCAATATACCCCCTATAAAATCATTTACACCTAAGCTTATGAAAAGATTATTTAATTTATATTGAAATCCAAATAATATATTGGCTATAATCTGAGAAGGTATATTTGCTCCTTGAATGGTAATCCAGAAAATTAAACCTAATAGCCCAAGCATAAGAGGAATCCCAAATTTTTTTGATGTAACTATGTCATCAATTTTTTTATCCTTGTTAAGCTTCTTTATATCCTCCTTTACATAATTTCCTTTCAGTTCATTAGCGTAATTATAATTCTGTTCAGTGATTTTTTCTCTTACTTCTGGTTCAAAGTCAAGGTATGATAAATTTTTGTTTTCCACGGATTCATTTTCCTTTAATGCTATATTTTCAATTAATTCCTTCAGCTCACTCATTCCTTGGCCACTTCTTGCAGCCGTTAATACAAGCGGTATCTTTAATTCGTTTTGTAGCCCTTCTTTGTCGATTGTAATATTTTTTTTCTTTGCTTCATCAATTAAATTGATACACAGTATGACCTTATCAGTGAGTTTGGAAATCTGAAAAACTAAATTCAAATTTCTTTCAAGGCAGGTGGCATCTGCAACTACTACTACTGCATCATAGTTGCCGTAACATAAAAAATCTCTTGTAACTTCTTCATCTTTAGATGCTGTAAATAATGAGTAAGAGCCCGGCAAGTCAACCATTATATATTCATTATTATTGTATTTAAACTCTCCTCTAGCAGAAGCAACCGTCTTGCCGGGCCAGTTTCCTGTATGTTGATTAAGGCCTGTTAAATAATTAAAAACTGTGCTTTTGCCTGTATTGGGGTTTCCTGCTAAGGCTATGACATACTGTTTTTCGAGCTTTTCTATTTCATAAATATCTCTTAAGGACTCCATCTTAACGGATTGTGCTGTAAGTCCCATGTTGCCACCTCCTAAAGAACTTCAATGAGAGCGGATTCTTCATTTCTAAGGGCAATCATCGCCCCTCTTATTCTATAAACTGTTAAATTATTTTTAGGACCCTTTCTTAAGACTTCCACGTTTGCTCCCCTTGTAAGTCCCAAAGCAAGAAATCTTTCTCTTAAATTATCATGTGCGGTATTTTTGTTAACTTCTACTGTTTTTCCAACACTAACATCAACTAATTTCATATCTAACTCCTGTAATATTTATAATTTAAAGGCATAAATTTTATAAGACCATGTTAGCCAAAGCTAACATTCTTAAACTATAATATGACATTAGTCGAGTTTTGACACAAGAAAGGAGGGCTTATGAAGGAAGAATTTTATACATTAAAGGGTTATAAAATAAAAAATGAAGAAATCCTTTCGTCTTCCATGGAGGATTATATTGAAATGATATACAGGCTGTCTGAAAAATTTGAAGAGGTAAGAGTAAGTGACTTGTCTCAAGCTTTAAATGTGCAGCCACCGTCCACCACAAAAATGATAAAAAGATTGGCAAAGGATAATTATGTTATATATGAAAAGTACGGTTGCATAAAGCTTACCGAAAAAGGTAAGTCTATAGGCAATAAATTAATGGAAAGACATGATATAATTTTTGAATTCCTAAATTGTATAGGAGTAAAGGAAAATCTTTTAGAACAAACGGAAATAATTGAACATGCAGTTAATGAGGAGGTTTTAGATAAGATAAGCCAATTGACTAGGTTTTTAAAGAAATGTAGTTATAACATTTGCCCCCTTTAGTCCCATACATTGGGAATTCGTTGCGAATGACCTACCAACCATTTGTCAGAAAAACAATTTGGGGACATTCCTCCTACTAACAGAGACTTCCTCTTAAAAAGGAGGTGTGTCGCCATACCTCTAAAAAATGGGGTTAGGGCATCTTTTTTTATTTCAATTATTATTAACTTATTCACCTCTTTTGAATAACATGGTGTTAAAGAGTTTTTTACAATGTAAGGGAGGTAGAAATGGAATATATTTGTGAACTAAAAAATATCTCTAAAAGATTTCATACTATAAATAACGAGACAAAGGCAATAGATGATATATCATTCAAGGTAAAAAAAGGAGAAATAGTTTCTATAGTGGGTCCTTCCGGTTCTGGAAAATCAACAGTTTTATCATTGATAGCAGGATTGGAGAAACCATCTGAAGGGGAAGTGATTGTTAATACTGACAGTATCGGATTCATGTTTCAAAAAGACCAGTTATATGAATGGAGAAATGTTTATAAAAACTGTCTTCTTGGTTTAGAAGTAAAAAACATGGCTAATGAAGAAAATAAGATAAAAGTAATGAAAATGCTTGAAAAATATGGATTGACTCATTTTAAAAACCACTATCCCAGCCAATTGTCAGGTGGAATGAGACAAAGGGCTGCCTTAGTACGCACTTTGGCAATTGAGCCAGACTTACTTTTATTAGATGAGCCTTTTTCTGCTTTAGACTACCAAACAAGACTTTCAATAGGCGACGAAGTGGGGACGATTTTAAGGAATGAAAAAATAAGCACAATACTTGTAACTCACGACATTCCTGAAGCTGTAAGCATGTCGGATAGAGTAATAGTATTTACCGAAAGACCGGCTAAAATTAAAAAGGAATATGAAATAATCTTTGATGAATGCCCTGGTGAAAGAGCACCTATGAAATGCAGAAACACCTTAACTTTTGGTGAGTATTTTAGAGAGATATGGAGGGATTTAGATGTGGAAAAAAAATAATGAGCCGATATTATCTATTTCAAAAGAACATGATGAATATTTGAAGTCAATTAAAAAAGAGAAGAATTTCATTAAGATAACTCAAGTCTTAATTTTTGTATTTGGAATTATATTATGGGAAGCAGCAGCAAGATATAATCTAATAGACACATTTCTTACAAGCAGCCCTAGAGCAATTTTTGATTTAATGTCAAAATTTATTAGCGATGGATCCTTATTTAAACATTTATATGTTTCTACAACTGAAACAATCGTCGGATTTCTTGTAGGCACAATAGGGGGATTCTTAATTGCAATACTTTTGTGGTGGTATAGAAAACTAGCCATAATACTTGATCCTTATATTGTAATATTAAACAGCCTCCCCAAGACAGCTTTAGCTCCAATTATTATCTTATGGATAGGGATGGGATTCAAGGGGATAGTTGCTACAGCAGCATCTATCTCAATTGTTGTAACCATTATGACCTTGTACACAGGATTCATTAATGTTGAGCAGGACAAAATTATTCTCTTAAAAACAATGGGTGCAAATAAGTTTCAGGTTCTTAAGAAAGTAGTAATACCAGCTAATATTCCAAATATTTTAAGTGTTATAAGAGTTAATATAGGATTGTCATGGATTGGTGTTATTGTTGGTGAGTTCTTAGTTTCCAAAGCAGGAATAGGATATTTGATTTTGTATGGTAGCCAAACATTTAAATTAGACCTTGTGATGATGGGTGTCTTTGTTTTAGGTGTTATAGCTGCTATCATGTACTTTTTTGCTACATGGTTGGAGAAAAAAGTAATAAAATATTGATAAATCGTTTTCATCGTGGTATAATACCTTAAAGAAATTTCATTATATAATATATTAGACGGTGGGGATAAGATGGAAATAGGAGAAAAAGTTAGGTCATTAAGATTAAAACAAAAAATGAGCATAGAGACGTTAGCTGAATTGTCTGGTTTAAGTAAGGGGTTAATAAGTCAGATAGAAAGGGATATAACAGGACCTTCAGTTGCATCCTTATGGAAGATTTCGAAGGCACTTAATGTTACAATGAATTATTTCTTTGATGAATACGATGATTTCAATCAAGTGGTTCGCAAAGATGAACGAAAAAAGTTAATGATGCATAAGGAAAGAATATACGAACTATTAAGTCCTGACTTAAAAAAACAAATAGAAATGCTATGGATTGAAACATATCCGGGTGAATACAATTCAGTTGACCTTATATCTCATGAAGGTGAAGAATGCGGTGTAGTTATTAAGGGGACTTTGAGGGTAATATCCGGAGAAAATGTATACGACCTAAATGAAGGTGATAGCATTTATTTAGACTCTACAATACCACATAAATATGTAAATGTGGGTGAAGAATTATCTATATCAATATGGGCAATGGTCCCACCAAGTTTTTAG
>CAZTML010000089.1:0-7140 GCA_964614935.1 uncultured Clostridia bacterium
TTACTTCCTACTACTATGATTGCCATTAATATTATCATAGGTAGAAATGCTTTTACTGATGATGGCAACAAACTACGATCCTGAATTTCATATTTTGAAGGATCTACACCTTCAGGATATGACCAAGATTCGTTATTAGCTCTTGCTTTCTTTTCACAGTGATTCAAATAAAACATAATCATTCCAAAAAATGCGATTGAAGCAATAATTCCAAAAACAGGTGCTGCCGTTAATGTTGTTCCTAGGAATTCAGTAGGCATTACGTTTGTAAGCGCAGGAGTTCCAGGAAGGGCAGTCATTGTTAGTGTTGCTGAACCAGCAACTATTATAGCCATAGTTAAATGTCTAGGCAAGTTTGCTTCTTTAAACAGGGTAAACATAATTGGTGCCATTGCATATACAACAACAAACAAGCTTACACCGCCATATGTCAATACTAAAGTAATTAAAAAGCAAACAAGTAATACTCTTTTCCTGCCGAACCAGTCAATAAACTGATATGCAATAGAAGTTGCACTTCCTGAAACATTCATGAAATTAGCATACAAGCTTGAGCAACAGAACATGAGGAAGAAACTTGCATAAGCTCCAGTGTAGCCTTGCATGTAAAAACTAGAAAAACCTTCCCAAATATTCATCCCATTTGTCAATATTACCACTAATGATGCTAAAAGAGTTGACGTAAGAGCTCCCAAGCCTTTGTAAGCTCCAACACCCAGTACCAAAACAGCTAAAATAAGTCCTACTATAGCAAATGTGTTCATTTCTTTCTCCTTAAATTTTTATAATTTATTATTGTTAAAATGTCGGTTGATTTGAATTGTTTTTGGTTTTTTATTATTTTATAATATTTGTTATTTTTAATTATTTAAATTCAGGTAATTCAAAGAATTTTAAATTGTCCATGCTTAAAGGAAGTTCTTTGTTTTCTATTCCTTTAATAACTTTAACTGCTATTTCATTGTATGGTGTTGGAACTCCATATTTCTTCCCTTGTTCTACAACAAAACCATTTATCATGTCAACTTCAGTTTTCTTACCCTTTTCTAAGTCCTGAAGCATACTTGCCTTTGCTGTTAACTTATCAGCATAGAATCTTCTAAAGCAATTTTGTGACTTTACGAAATTTTCCAAAGTATCAACTCTTCCGTAATCTACCATTTTCATATCCATAACATCTTCCATATCAATATTTGCTTTTTCGCAAACATTTATAATTTCACTTGCAAGAAAACTCAAAAGAGCACTTGATTTTGGATTGTTAAAAACATCTCCGAAAACTGAACCAGTAACTGCTGATAGTCCACTCATGCAACTGTTAAGCAATAATTTTGAAAAACGTGCTCCCATTAAGTTTTCAACTATTGTAACAGGACCCATATGTTCAAGAACCCCAGCTACTTTTTTAATTCTCTCAGTGATTTTTCCGTCTATTTCTCCTATATCAAATAAAATATCTCCGTTAGTAACATCTTGTGTTACTTCAGATACACCAGGGCTCATAAAAGTTGCTCCCCAAAGTACGGTTCCACCTACTGTTCTATTTCCTCCTATATATTCCTCTACGCTGTATTCTGGAACACCGTTTTGCAGTGTACATACTACGCTGTCATCATTAAGGAATTGTTTAAGGCGAGGAAGTGCTTCATCATTTGCTGTTTGTTTTGTAAAAAGAAATACTATATCATATTTCCCTTCCATTTGATCTGGTGTGATTGCTTTAACCGGAACTGTGATATCAGCACACCCTACTATATGTGCTCCTTTTTCATTTAAAGCCTTTACATGTTCTTCATAGTTATCTATTAATGTAACTTCAAGACCATTTTTGTTTAAAAAGGCTCCCATAACAGTACCCATGGCACCGCAACCATAAATTGCTACTTTCATTAAAAACATCCTCCTAAAATTATTTTTACTTTCGTACTTACATTAAAGCAAGTTCTGTGCCAAAAAAAAATTCGCTATTTTCAAACAATTTAAATGGTTATACTTATATCTGTGTATGTGCTTTCTACAGCATTGCACAGAATTTGTTTAGATTTTCTACACTCCTCTATGATTAACGTAAATAAATAAGTTGTTTAAATTTTCTACATACTTGTATGTTGAATGATTATATTTTCTACACTTTACTTATTTATCTTAAGACAAATTTACTATTTTATACGGTTTTTAAACATAATAACATTAAAACAATACTTGGCATACAGATTGCAATGAGTATTGTAAGCAATATAAAAATATTATATTATTATGGAGGAGAATAATGGATAACTTAAAAAATAAAAGAGTAATCTCTTGTGCTATTACAGGCTCATGGCCAACAAGAGAAGATAATCCAAATCTATCAATAACACCACAGGAAATTGCAGATGATGCATATGAAGCGTGGAAAGCAGGTGCCGCAATAGTGCATATACATGTACGTAATGATGACGGCACACCATCAACTGATTTTGCTAAATATAAAGAAACTGTAGATTTAATAAGAGCTAAGAAAGATTGTGATGTATGTATCAATATTACCAGCTCAGGAAGTGTTGGTTTCGGAGACGAAGAAAGAATATATCCATTGCAGCAACTGTTACCTGAAATGGCATCCTATGATGCAGGTACTTTAAACTGGCAGCATAGGACAATATTTGAAAACCACCCAAGATTTTTGGAAAAATTAGGTCTAGCACTACAAGAATCAAATATTAAACCTGAAATAGAAATATTTGACGGTGGCATGGTTCATAATGCACTATATTATTTAAAGAAAGGAATATTGAAAGCACCTTTACATTTCCAATTTGTTTTAGGTGCTGCAGGAGGATTGCCAAGTACAATCGAGAACTTAGTATTCCTTAAAAGCTTAATTCCTGAAGGTTCAACATGGGCAGGTTGTGGAATTGGAAAAGGCCATTTACCGATGATGTATGCAACTATAGCAATGGGTGGTCACCTACGTGTAGGTATGGAAGATAATGTTATATACAGAAGAGGCGTTCTTGCTGAATCAAATGCACAATTTGTTGCAAGGGCAAAAAGACTTATTGAAGAAGCAGACTTAGAAGTTGCTACTCCTGATGAAGCTAGACAAATATTCGGATTGACAAGAAAAGTATTTTAATTAACTGCTCCCCCTACCTATCAGGTGGGGGGGTTATTTATAGGAGGAAAAATGATAGGATATTCAATTAACGATTTAAAAGTAGGACAGAAATCATCCTTTACTAAATCCATTACTGAAACAGATGTTTATCTATTTGCAGGCATAAGCGGTGATATTAATCCCGCCCATATAAATGCAGAATATGCTAAAGGAACATTCTTTAAGGAAAGAATAGCTCACGGAATTTTATCCGGTGCTTTAATATCCGCAGTTATAGGTGTCCAGCTACCAGGACCTGGAACAATATATGCATCCCAATCACTAAACTTTTTAGCACCTGTTTACTTTGGCGATACTATAACATCAACAGTAGAGGTTAAAGAAATAATTAAAGAAAAAAACAGGGCAGTTCTTACTACATTATGTACTAACCAGGACGGAATTATAGTAACAAAAGGTGAAGCCATTGTCTTACCGCCAAAAACTAAAAACTAAAATATTATACATAAACAACCTATTGTTATTTTATATTTATAGGTTGTTTGTTTTATATTTAATTTTATATGATATAATACATGTATTATTAAAATCCGGAGGCAAAAATATATGACAAGTAACATTCAACAATACGATTTTTTCTATAAAGTTCTAAAATCATTGTATTATTCGGTGATAACAGACAATGATGGAAAAATAATATTTCTAAGCGAAAATTATCAAGAATTACTGGGTGTTACGGATGAAGAATACATTGGGAAACCCATTCGTGATATAATCCCTAATTCTGAAATACCTCATGTTTTGGAAACTGAAAAAGAGGACATTGGTCATCTTTTTACCTTGAAAAATGGCAAGACGGTTGTATGCAACAGAATTCCTATAATGGACAAAGATAAAATTATAGGTGTAATAAGCTCTGCAACATTTTACAAGTTAGATGAAGTATCCATATTGAATCAACAAATTAAAAAATTACAAGAAGAGAATATAAATTATAAAAAACAAATTTCAGAATTATCCAGCAAAAGATACTCTATAAATAGCATAATAGGAGATTCATTGCCCATTATGGCTATTAAAGAAACTATTAAGAGGTTTGCAGAATCAGATTTAACTTTTTTAATAACAGGGGAAACAGGAACTGGAAAGGAAGTTTTTGCAAATGCAATACATGAGTTAAGTAAAAGAAGAAATAAAAATTTCGTTAAAATAAACTGTGCTGCTATTCCTAAGGATTTGTTGGAATCGGAATTGTTTGGTTATGAACCAGGGTCATTTTCAGGGGCATCAAAGGAAGGAAAAATTGGGAAATTTGAACATGCAAATGGTGGTACCTTGTTGCTTGATGAAATTGGAGAAATGCCATTAAGCTTGCAGTCAAAACTGTTAAGAGTTTTACAAGAAAATGAATTAGAGCGTGTAGGCGGGTTAAAACCTATAAAATTAGACGTCCGTATAATTTGTAGCACAAACCAAAATATTGAGGAATTAATTAATAAAGGGGAATTTAGAAGAGACTTGTTCTACCGAATAAATGTTGTAGAAGTTCATATTCCGCCTCTTCGTGACCGTTTAGATGATATCCCGCCGTTATGTAAGCACTTTATAGACAAAATCAATGAGAAAAATGGTTTAGGTATAACCACCATTAGCAATGATACATATTCTCTGTTTAACAATTACGATTGGTCGGGCAATGTAAGAGAATTAAAACACGTCCTTCAACGTGCCTGTATAACTGCAGGTTCAGGTCAGTTAAATATCGAACATTTCGATTTCTTATTACCAAGAATGTACAAAAATAGTGATGCTAAAAAAACACTTACTGAAGATAGTTCTTTAAATGATATTACAAGCGAAGTAGAAAAAGAGAAGATTATCAGGGCTCTTGTTGAAACAAACGGCAACAAATCACAAGCAGCAAAACTTCTAAAAATAGACCGAAGCAGTTTATACAATAAGCTTAAAAAATATAATATTGATATGTAAGAGCCAGGCTAAGCCTGACTCTTTTTCTCTAAGCTATATACATTCCGCCATTTACGCTTAAAGTAATTCCATTGATAAATCCAGTTTCTTCGGATGCAAGAAAAGCCACAGCAGCTGCTATATCTTCCGGCTCACCCGGTCTTTTAACAGGAATGCTATCAATCATTTGCTTTTTAATAGGTTCCGGAATTACTTTTGTCATATCCGAGTTTATAAAACCGGGCGCTATTGCATTAACAGTAATTCCTTTTCTGCCAAGCTCGATAGCTAATGTTTTAGTAAGACCAAGTACACCAGCCTTAGCTGCCGAATAATTAGTTTGACCGAAGTTGCCGGCAAGACCAACAAATGAGCTCATATTAATAATTCTTCCATAATTATTAGCTTCCATATATTTGCATAATTCTTGAGTAACAATAAATAAAGATTTTAAATCTACATCGATAACTTTATCCCATTGTTCATCAGTCATTTTTTTAAAAGAGGAATCCCTTGTGATACCCGCATTATTTACGAGTATGTCAAGTCTGCCGTATTGCTCTAAAACTTTTTCACCAAGAGCCTTTACTTCCCCCCTCTTTGTAACATCACATTTAAAACCAAATGCCTCTCCACCATTGCTTTTTATTTCTGCAACAACTTCATTTAATCCTTCTTTATTAAAATCAGCTACTGCAACTTTTACACCTTCCTCGGCTAGTCGTTTTGCAATTGCTGCTCCCAGCCCTCCAGCCCCACCGGTAACAACTGCAACCCCATTGGTGCCAAATTTCATAATATTAATTCTCCTATTCAAATAATCCTTCAAACATATTTAGAGGAGCATCAGTTACTTTAAATTCTCCCCTCTCTTTCTTTTTAACAATTTCAACAACCATGTCGTTTACAGGAGTTGGAATTCCATGCTCTCTTCCGGCTTCACAAACTACACCATTAATAGAGTCAATTTCGCAATTTCTTCCCTTTTGAAGATCTTGCAGCATGCTTGCTTCAAGAAGATCAAACACAGCCCATATATCTCTTGCCTTGGCAATAGTTTTTTGCATTTCTTCTTCATTGCTAAATTCAAATATTTCAGTAAAATCATTTCCATGATATTCTTCCATTTGAATTCCCGATGCCTTACAAGCACGAACACTTTCTCTTCCTATATAAGCAACACATTTCATTGCTTTATCACTTCTGTTTACATCTCCAAATGTTCCGCCTAAAACAGTAGACATACCGCTAAATGTTGAATTCATCAGAAGTTTACACCATCTTTGACCCATAAGGTTTTGGGAAATTTCAACATGACCCATTAATTCAAGTATTTCTTTTACCTCAAGAACCTCTTTTGTAACTTCACCGTTCACTGACCCAAGTGTGAATGCAGCTTCTTTAACAGATTCAGCAGTTTGTGTCAAATTAGATACACCAGGTCCAACCCATGTTGCACCCCATAATACAGGAGCCCCCATAACTCTATTTGAATCAAATTGTTTGCAAACAGCAAGTTCCGGTATACCATTTTGAAATGTACAAATTACGGTTTTATCGTCTGTATGTGCCAACATTTGAGGTATTGCAGTATCATTATATGTTTGTTTCGCCATATATATAAGTATGTCATACACACCTTCCATTTGGTCAGGTGTAAGAGCTTTAACAGGAACCGTAAAACTATCTTTCCCCAAAACTTGAATTTTAGCACCATTTTTATTAAGTGCATCTACATGTTCTTTATTGGCATCTATTAAGTCAACCTGTCTTCCGCCTTTTGCTATATACGCACCTAATATTGTTCCTAATGAACCACATCCCATAATTGCTAATCTTTTCATTTTTGTCTCCTTTGCATTTTATAATTTATAATATATTTTAATTACATAAGTTAAAAAATTACAGTAACCATCATTATTTCAACGAATCAGTTAACACATTTCATATATACCTGCAGCACCCATTCCTCCCCCAATACACATAGTAACAAGGGCATATTTACCATTAATTCTTTCAAGTTCAGATAATGCTTTGCAAGATAATACCGCACCGGTTGCTCCTAATGGATG
>CAZTML010000090.1:0-5493 GCA_964614935.1 uncultured Clostridia bacterium
TAGAAAGGATAATATGTTAAACGAATTTTCAAGAACACAGCTTCTCTTAGGTAAAGAAGCAATGGAAAAATTAAAAAACTCCACAGTTGCAGTTTTTGGTATCGGAGGAGTAGGCACATTTGTAGTAGAAGCCTTGGTAAGATCCGGTATAGGAAATTTTGCTCTGTTTGATGATGATAAAGTATGCCTCACAAATATTAATAGGCAATTAATTGCCACAAGAAAAACAATTGGTAAGAAAAAGGTTGAAGTAATGGCTGAAAGGATTCAAGAAATAAATCCAAAAGCCCAGGTAAGTACACATCAGGTTTTCTATATGCCTGATAATGCAGATGAATATGATTTGACAGCTTACGATTATGTGGTTGATGCCGTTGACACTGTAACTGCCAAATTAGAATTAATAGTAAGGGCTAAAGCAAACAATATTCCAATAATCAGCTGTATGGGTGCGGGAAATAAATTAAATCCAACTCAGCTTGAAGTGGCAGATATTTATAAAACTTCCATGGACCCCTTGGCTAAGGTTATGCGACAAGAATTAAAAAAACGTGGAATTAAAAATTTAAAAGTTATATATTCAAAAGAAAAACCAATAAAACCAATAGATGATGAAAATAGCTGTAGAAATTCTTGCGTATGTTCGCCTGGAACCACAAGAAAGTGTACCCAGAGGCGTGCCATACCAGGAAGTGTATCATTTGTACCTTCTGTTGCAGGACTGATTATTGCAAGTGAGGTTGTAAAGGATATTGTAGCTAAATAATAAGGAGGTAACAAGATTGGGGACAAGACCATTTATACAAATAAAGGATTTAAAAAAGGAATTTATAAGCCAAAATAGTACAGTTACCGCTTTATCCGGAATTAATCTAGATATTAATAAGGGTGATATTTTTGGAATTATTGGTATGAGCGGTGCGGGAAAATCCACCTTGGTAAGGTGTATAAATTTTTTAGAGAGGCCTACCTCAGGTACAGTAGTTATAGGAGATAATGATTTATCACAATTAAATGACAGAGAACTTAGACATGTAAGACAAAACATAGGTATGATTTTTCAGCAATTTAATTTGCTGATGCAGAGAAATGTAGAAGACAATATTTGTTTTCCCTTAGAAATTGCAGGTGTGGGTAAGAAGGAAGGAAGAAAAAGAGCTGCAGAACTTTTGGAGATAGTCGGACTTACTGATAAGAAGAAGGCATATCCTTCTCAATTAAGCGGCGGCCAAAAACAAAGGGTTGCAATTGCAAGGGCCCTTGCAACAAATCCCCAGTTACTACTTTGTGACGAAGCAACAAGTGCTCTTGACCCTACCACAACTCGGTCCATACTTGCACTCTTAAAAGACATAAATAAACAATTAGGAATTACCATAATTATTATTACTCACGAAATGTCAGTTGTTGAGGAAATATGTGATAATGTTGCAATTATAGATGATGGACATCTTGCTGAAAGCGGGAGTGTTGAAGATGTTTTTTCAAATCCAAAAACAGTAGCAGCTAAAAAACTTGTTTATCACAGCAATACTACTTCAAATACACCTATAGAAATGAAAGGTAAAAGATGCATTCGTATTGTATTTGACGGAAAATCATCATTTGAACCTGTTATAGCAAATATGGTTTTAGATAACAGGGCATTAGTAAATATACTGTATGCTGACACAAAAGATATAAAGGGTAAAGCATATGGACACATGGTTTTACAGCTGCCTGAAAATGAAAACCAGGCAGATAAAATAATTAATTATTTAAGGAATAAAAATATTAATGTAGAGGAGTTGATAGATTATGTGGGTAACTGATTTAATAAGCCTTTTGCAAGATAATATGCCAATGCTAGTAGAAGAAACAGGTAACACGTTATATATGACGTTTGTATCATCGTTATTTGCATATATATTTGCACTCCCTCTTGGGGTAGCATTGGTTGTTACAAGAGAAGACGGTTTACATCCTATGGGATTTCTATATAAAATTTTAGATATTGCTGTAAATATAGGTCGCTCAGTACCATTTTTGATACTATTAGTTGCAATACAGCCGCTGACAAAATTGATAGCCGGCAAAAGTTACGGCTCAACGGCAACTATAGTTCCATTAGTGGTTGCAGCAACACCATTTATAGCAAGATTGATTGAATCCTCATTGCAGGAAGTTAATCATGGAGTGATTGAAGCAGCACAAAGTATGGGGGCATCCCTTTCCACAATTATTTTTAAAGTAATGATACCTGAAGCAAAAACATCCCTCATGGTAGGTGGTACAATTGGAATAGGTACTATTTTAAGCTATTCCGCCATGGCAGGATTTGCTGGAGGAGGAGGACTTGGAGATATTGCCGTAAGATACGGTTACTATAGGTACGATGGCGAAATCATGCTTATAACTATAATCCTCATGGTAATTTTGGTACAATTGATTCAAGCTCTGGGAATGAAAATCGCAAGAAAAACAGATAGAAGAGTAGTCTGACTTAGAAATTAAATACTCATAATGAAAGAGAAGAAGGAGAAAGACATGAAAAACATAAAAAGAATATTACTATTAGCTTTATTAATAGCATTAGCACTTACAGCTTTCGGATGTGCAAACAATGAACCTGCACCATCTCAAGAAACACCTGTAGGCGAGACACCATCAGGTAAAACACCAGCAACAGAACTTACAAAATTAACCGTGGCAGCTTCAATTGTACCACATGCTGAAATATTAGCACAAGTAAAGGAAGCTTTAGCTGACAAAGGATTTGAATTAGAAGTTATTGAATTTACAGATTATGTACAGCCTAATTTGGTAGTTGACTCTGGAGAAATTGATGCAAACTTCTTCCAACACAAGCCATACTTAGATAATTTTAATGGAGAAAATGGGACTAATGTGGTATCAGTAGCAAATATTCACTTTGAACCATTAGGAATTTATACGGGAACAGGTAAGGACCTATTAAACATTTCTGAGGGGGCTACAATAGCTGTTCCAAATGATACGACAAATGAAGCAAGAGCACTTTTATTACTTGAAGCAAACGGCATAATAACAATCAAGGAAGGTGCAGGATTGACAGCAACAAAATTAGATATAGTTGATAATCCATACAATGTTGATGTTATTGAACTTGAAGCAGCACAAGTTCCAAGAGTTGCTGATGAAACAGACTTCGTTGTTTTAAATGGAAATTATGCTCTTCAAGCAGGATTTAATGTAGAAAGTGACGCTTTGGCAAAGGAAGAACAAGATTCTGAAGCAGCTCAAACATATGCAAATATTATCGGTGTAAAAGCAGGAAATGAAGAAACAGAAAAAACTAAAGCTTTGATTGAAGCTTTAAAAAGTGATAATGTAAAACAATACATTGCTGAAACATATGAAGGTGCAGTAGTAGCCATTGATTAATAAGAAGGGGGGGCAGAATTACCCCCCTGTTTTATTATTCAGGTAGTACAACATCAAAGGCAAAAGACATCTCATAAGTTGTAGCCCTAACTGTTTTAAAAGTTCCATAGACTGTGTAGTGCGCACTGTAGGGTGCAAGAGGCAGGACATCATCTTCAAGGTCACTACTTAAGACAGTATAGGAAGATGTTCTATCCCAATTTTCTACCTTCACTTCATAAAAACCTTCTGGTTCATAAGAAAAATATAAGATAACTTCTGTTGCCGGGAAACCATGAATACCGCCAATGCCTTGATCGATTAGGTTCTCGTTAACCTTTTGGTCTACACCATTTCTTTTAATAGAAAGAACAGTTTTTGATGCATGCATTAACTCATCATCTGCATTCACCTTGTCATCAAAATACATCATCATATTGGGTGGGAAAGGTGAAGGATCAGGGTTTTGAGCATCAAAGTCCAAAAGAGTTTCAACATAGTCCCAGTCTATCTCGTCTTCTAATATAAATGTTATTTCTCCAGAATTATCGTAGGGGATGTTTGCAAATAATAGTCCATCGCTGACCTCAAATTGGGTTAAACTAACCGTCTCTCCATCAATTATTTCTCCGTAATCAACATATAGACTACGTGTTTTTTTATCTGTGTAATTTCCTGCATAAACCTGCTTAACCCTAAGCGATGCAAGATATTCGGAAAGCTTCTCTTCATCCCAACCGTATACAAAACTATAAGCAAATAATTCATCGTTCCATTTGTATGTAGAAACACCATCAACAACAAGGTCTGGCGGAGCTTTGTCAAAAATGACACTCTGGACAGTATTGCTACTGTCGGCAAGTGCTATAGTACCCATTACCATAATAAGTCCAAACATAGCCACTCCGATAAAGATACCGCCTGAAATTCGTTTTCTTGGATTTACTATGTTGCGAAGTCTGTAACGAAGAGTGCTTGCTGCCCCAGACAAACATGTGGTATAACCACGACTGTTTCCGGCACTTTTAAGGAGGAGATCTGCATATTGTCTGCGACTTGTTTCATGAGCACCGGACAATACAGCTTCGTCACAGCTAAGCTCTAAGTCATCTGCGGCCTTTCGCCTCGCAATCCATGCAAGGGGATTAAACCAGCATACGGCGGTACAGAAACCTATAAACAACTTTGTGCGCGTGTCTGCCCTTAATATATGTCTGAGCTCATGACGAAATATTAGGTCAAGTTCCTCATCGGTGTAATTTTGTATTGGTAAAATTAGTCGCATACTTCTATCAAAACAGCCAATCGTTAGCGGTGTACTTACTATTTCCGATATAAAAATTGGTATTTGGACTTTTACCCCATGTTTTATTGACTCATTATGCCATAAAGATAGTATGTTAGCATCAGTAACTTCTATGGAGTTTTTAAGCAAGAACCTACGATAGGTGAGATGAGATAATAGCTGCCAAATCATTATGCTAGAAAATCCCACTGCCCATATCCAAGCAAATACAGTGAGCCATTGGTGGGGAATGGTAATTATAAATAGCGGATTTGCTTCATAACCAGAAGTGTATATTGTGAAGTAAAGTAAAGCAGGGAGCATCCACATGGCTGCACAAGCGCGTGCACTTATAATTCGCCGTAACAGGGGAAGTAGTAGCAGTAGAATGGTGTAATAAATACTGATATAAAAAAATAATAAAACGAATTTTGCAGTAATAGTGGCAGACATTGAAGTTTCGTGTATTAACATAATTATAACCAAGGCTGCCAGTATTATGGGCAGCAAGAGGGGTTCTATTAGGGCTGTTTTCTGTCCGCGTTTTAATCTCTGTGTCTTGAGCTTTTCCTCTTGTCGACTTCTATCGTTAAATGCAATAATGACTGCTACACCTATAATTAGGCTAATTATAATCTGCGAAGAATTCATAGGTCTCCCCTCTCTAAAAGCTGTCGGAGTTCGTTAATTTCTTTATTACTTAAACCACTGTCACAAAGAGCTGTGGCAAAAATACCTATATCCCCACCACAGAGTTTATCTAAAAATCTTTTGCTTTGGGAGGCAAGGTAATCTTTTTTTGAAATAATAGGTGTATAACTATTGGT
>CAZTML010000090.1:5593-7137 GCA_964614935.1 uncultured Clostridia bacterium
TCTCTTCTGTTATGGATATAGACTTTCAAAAACACATTATAACCTTCAATATCGATTATTTCATTTTCATCAAGCATGGCATTTACATATAGAATATCTTCCTGTCCGGGATACCCCTTGTAATATTGTTCAAAACCGTAAATGTTTCTAAAATTTCCATAGTAATTTTCTTCATATTGGTCTGGGTACCATTCCATGTCATCTAAATAACCCATTCCATGCATATAGTTTGATATATTTGTTATTTCAAATTTATCATCATTGGAAATATCTGATTTCTGCACTATTTCTCCGTTAACTAACATGTTATTTCGAATAAGTATTTCTTCAAGTCTTTTTCCTTGACTATTTTTAGAAACATTAAATGCATCAACAGGTGGAATAATTGAGAGTATAGCAAAAATTGCTGATAAAAGCACAATTATATTTGGATTTTTCTTTTTGCTTAATGTGAGTGTTAGAGCACTTACAAGAGAAAATATTCCAAATAACACAACATAGTATCTGGATTCGGTTATGCCGTAAGCATCAATACGAATATATGAGGATACTAACTGCATGGCAACTAAGGGTAAAAGAATTATGGGAAACAACTTTCTGTAAAAAACAGCAAATTTGTTATCCAAATTTGAACTTAGAATATAAACGAAATATCCCGCGGCAGAATAGCCTAAAACCATAGGTCCAACCTGACCAACCGGCCACACACCTGTTACAAGTATTTTAATGAAATATACAACTAAAACCCCTGTAAAAGCTGTAATCAGTGGTATAGTAATATATGAAACCAATATATCCAAGAATTTCGGATACATATATGATATTTCTTTCTTTGCTCTATCGTCCTCATCATCTGAATTAAATTTCGGTAACAAGGAAAGATAATATAAGGGTGTGAAGAAAATAAATATTATATTGGCTGCATGAGCATAGGATTTGTAATCTATGTCATAAAGCAAGATATCGATAGCGCCTATAATTGCTATAATACCAAGGTATAAAACAAGACCGTATAAAATAGCCGTAAAAGCCGCTTTAAAGTGTGCAAGTGCTACCTTCCCAAAGTTTACAGCATCTTTATATGATGGTAAGTAAAGATATGCTGCAAATAATGCAAAAGAAATCACCATCAAGTGTATAAACATAAATGATGTAAAGTCATTATTAGTCATGAAATAATAGTAACCTGCTGTAAGGATAAGGGTTAAAAGGTAGAATATATATGAATTTTTTATACCTTCAAATCTTTCCAACATAAATCTTACAGCTGTTGCCAATAGGGCACCAAAGATGCCTGCAAACATAAATCTCGACAATACATCTATATCCAGAGACGAATAATCTTCAATTATCATAAACATAACAACAGACAATGATGCTAAGAAAATTATTGTCAAAGGAAATCTGGTAACTGTTGTTTTAAGGTTGTAAACCATAGTGCTTATAAAGTTTTTGATCTTACTCATAATGTCACCTCTTTCTATATTATTAAGACGAAAACTTTTAATAAAGGTTCCTTTGCTAATCAAAGTATTATATATATA
>CAZTML010000091.1:0-7127 GCA_964614935.1 uncultured Clostridia bacterium
AAAACTCTTTCACAGGAAACGAAAAAATTGTTGCCATCACAAAGTGCATACATACTAATTATCGATTTATTGAAATGAACCCCATCTTTAAAAGAATTATATGCTTCACTAGGGAATTCGCTTTTAGACTATGAGTGGCATCATTTGAGCCGAAAAGGGTGGTACAGATAGACCGAAATATCTAGATATATAGTTATATTTTTTTTGCTGTAAAGTTATAAACTCCAATATATATTAATTTTGCAGAATCAAGTAGTATTATATATTCTATCGCTTATTCTAGGCATCTTAACTACTTGAATTGAGTCAAGAGCTAATGATATCATAATAGAGTCGATCATAAATGTGTCATTGCATATTAAGAAGAAAGTGATGAAGAACTATAGAATCAAGTTCATCTCTTTTACATATTGATGTGCTTTTAGAAAGCAGCGAAGAAGATGATTCATTTATTAAATAGTCATCTTTGGTCCAATTTGGACTATGTATATCTATTTGAATCTTTATCCATTCATTAATGTAATTATACCATTCACTTGTTGTTTCATCTTGAATAAACCCTATCATGGCAGAAACATCCAAATGTGCACCATGTTTTTTGTTTTTAAACCGCTCTATTCCTCCTGTGTTCTTTTCAATTCCTATAACATATTCCATTTCACTACGTGACTTTGATGTATTGGGTATTGGCAATCTTTTACATTCAATTTGGAAGAATGATTTTGTTTCTGAATTTTCTGTTTTTTCATTCCAAATTGTAATTCCGATATCTGGTCTATAATTAGTCCCTCTATTTTCATCATCTTTGCGAAATAAAAATTTACATTGTAAATATGGAGTGAATTTTTGAGAGTGACCATTAAAAAAATCTACCAAGGATTGATTTAGTAACTTCTCAGTCTCATCCTTTGGGGCAGTATTATTAATGTCAATTTTTAATGAATTAGGAAACGAAGGTAGATATTTTCCAATAAACTCAATTGCTTTATCTATTAGTGGTAATATAGGTATTGAAGTATTACCTATTGTATTTTTATTTACTTTATCACAAATCATTTGCAGAAAAGTTTAAATGAATTATGTCCGAAATAGTGGTGTCAGCATCTAATAATGCTACTGATTTTAACCAATACCTTAATTGTTTGGGCTTTATAATAAATATTTCGTTTTTATTATACATGTATGAAATACGTTTTATGCTTTTTATTTGGCTAACATCATTAATTAAGCTTGAAAGGTCTATATAATTATGCTCAATTATTTCTGTAGTATAATCAGTTTCTGTATATTTAAAATGCATAATAAAGCATGCAGGTGTGTTATAGAAAGTTTTCAACAAAAATCTTTTATTTAAGACTTTATATAAAGAGTTTAATGCTTCTAAATAAATATTTGAGTAGTTATTTATAGACTCTGGAATAGAGTTACTATACTTTACAATAATCTCTTTATTTGTTGCTGCATTTTCTCCTTTTCCAAACTCCTCTATTTTATATTTAGAAACATCTTTTGTTAAGATTACTTCGGCTTTGGTTAATGTATTATCTTTAATGATGGGAAGTCTTAAAAAGTCAGATTTGGAAGTATCATAAGGTCTGTCTAATCCTTGTCTTGTGCTCGTCCCTGCTATAAATGTTATCAGAAAATCAAAATATTCTCTAAAGTATTTGTCATAACGATAAGGAATTGCAGCAGGTGGAAATTCCTTTCTATTTAATATCTCAAGTATGGAATAGTTTTTTATTTTACTCTTTTGTTCTTGTCCAATAACATCTTTCACCGTTTTAAAGTTTTCATTCGTTTGGATTCTATTGATAAGGTTTAATAATCTATATCCTCCAAATAAATTGCTCTTCCAATAATAATTTAGATGTGCCTTATCCCGTTTAATAGTATGGATATCGTAATTATCTATTTCAAAATACAATCTTTCTTTACTAGGATTAGTCCTTCTAATAACAACGTGTGTTATATTATCACTTTTCATTTCTGAACCTTTAATAAATATTGCGCAGGTAGGAATTGTGGCTGAGGGAAATAATACTCTCCTATGTGTTGTTAAGTCAATGACTTGAACAACATTGTGTTTAGAGAATAACTCCACTCTAAAGTTCTCATTATCCTTTTTATGTAGCAATGGAAGAGCAGGCTGAATTAAGCATAGAATGCCATTATCTTGCTTTAATAACTTAGTAGATAATTGAAGAAATAGTAAAGCTATATTAGAGTCTTTAATTTGATATGTTTCGAAACCATGTTTTTTAATTATATCATTAAAGTATCTTGATTTTTTGGAAGCTACACCTTCTGATTCAGGAGGAGGATTAAATGGTGGATTTCCTATAACTAGATCAAAAGATTTATGGAAGTTTTTATTTGAAATAAAATCGAAAAAATCAGATTGGATAATATTTTCAACTCCTAGATCTTGAAAGGTCAATTCTGTCCATATTTGTCTTGGAGAAAGCATTTCACATAAAGCTAGTTGTAAACTAAACTTAGTCAGTTCAACTGCATTTTTATTTATATCAACACCAAATATATTATCTCTTAATATATTCTGTAGTATATTGATATCCAAATTCTCTGGAAGTGCTTTAGTCTTATAATATTTTTCTACTTTGTATTTTTCAACTAAGCGTTTAAAGCAATTAACTAAGAAAATTCCAGACCCACAACTTACATCAATAGTTCTAGTATTGTATGACGACTCGTTATTAATATCTGGTATTGGTAAGCATTCATCAATCAAGAAGTTGACAAGGTAATGAGGAGTATAAACTGCTCCCTTATCTTCTTCTGGTAGAAACTCTTCATAAATGTTGCTGATAAGCTCTACCGGAATGTGCTTGAATGAATATAGATCCCAAAACTTATATTGATTATAGCTATCAATCTTAGTGTCGAAAAATAAAATTATGGACTTTAAATTAGCTTGATATAAATTCTCTTTGTCATCATCAGACAAGTTGAAAATTCCTCCATTAAACTTTAAAGACAATTTATCTAAAATATCCACTAGTTTATTCTGTTGTAAAACCTCTATAAATGAATTACAGTTAACAGATTCTTGGAAAAAAATACTTGCCAAGTTGACACCATCATTGTCAATTCCATTCTCTTCCAGAAATTTTATAAGTGTTGAAATAATTATAACATAATCAAATAATCTACTAGATATTCCTATATTTTTATTATAACTCTTTCGAAGAATTTTTAGCTTTTCAATTAAGTTGTTGTAAGCAGTTTTGCTATATAGATAATTAGTGTGAGCCTCTTCGCTTTCCCAAAAGCTGCCATTTTTAAATTTCTCTAAATTATACTTTTCTATTATACTAGAATAATTAGATATATCGTTTAGATTAATTAAAGCAATTTCTTTAGAATATGCATTCCCTTTTTCTATTGATATGGGTTTTCTACTATCAAATATTTTAATTGTTGTTTCATCAATTACAATAAATGCAGGAATTTGACAGCTGCTCCATAGCTCTTTGTGAATTTGAGTATAGTCATTATTAAATCTATTATTTAAATTATCATATATATATACTTGTGGTAATGGAGATCTATTGTCTTCAAAATATCTAAAAAATACTGCATCAGCATTAAATGAAGAGGCTCTTTCCAATTCTATAATTTGAAAAGGTGTTAAGTCATTATCTAGATTTCCAAGTTCAGACACAAATATAATAGAAGGGTTCTCAGTATTAGTAAACTGAAACCCGATTGCTTCAAGCCCATTTTGTAATATTTCGTTTTTTGCCATTATATTCTTGAGTATAGTGACAAAAATACAAAATAATTTCTCAAGTTCAGCATCTTAGTATATAGTTATTATAAATAATTAAAATCTTAATATCTGATTTGATATATAGTATTAATTGATATACGAATGAAAGTTTTATTATTTCATCTTGTTTATTTTATAATTGGTGGATTAAATATAGAGTTGATAGCTTTACACATTTATCTGTTTTAATATTTGGTTATATATGCTTTTATTCTTTTTCATGTTATTTTACAGATGTTGATATATTATTTCTATTACATTTGAACTTATTAATTATAACTACTACCTATTATTTAGAGGCTCCTAATACATATTAGTGCAAGGTGCAAGTCCCCCTATATATATAGGGGCTTGCACCTTGCACTAAAAATGTAGCCAGTAATTTTGTAATGAATTAATTCTCAGAATACTTTGCCAATGTTCGAAAAATACATATCTTTGAACCTGAAAACAATAGAATTTAATATGTATTCTATACGTACTCTAATAAACATCTAGCGAGATAACAATTTGGCTACATTAAAAAAATGAGTTTCGTAAAGAATTATGACATAGCGAGTTAAATGATTAGTTCATTTTCCTCTCTCTCCGCAACTTCGTGTGATTATCAGCTTGTTATAAGCTATGTACACGATTTGGAACAGAAAAGCACCTTTTTAAGGTGCTTTTTTCATTTATAGACGATGTATTTGAATTACACAAAAACTATCTCTTAATAAAGATAATCATCAAAATAGTCAAAATCACTCCTACCTCAATTCCCCATAAAAAGGATTGAAAATTAAATTTAGGCTTTTCCTTACTTTTCAAATCACTATTAATCTTCGTTAGACTTTCAACTTGTGCTGTAAGATTTGAAACTTGATTTTCAAATTTGTTTATTTCGATATTATGCTCTTGTTTTAAAATGTCAATTTCTTTGATAGCTTTCTCAAGTTCATATTTACTTTCTGATTTCTCTTCTGACTTCTTTGGGTATTCGCCAGTATTAGGATTAACTTTCCCGTCTTTGTCATACTCAATTTTATGAGTTGAATTTTCTGCAAGCAATTTTGTATTCTCGTTTTTAATGCGAATATTCTCGGTTAATAGTTTTTCGTTGACTTGGGCTTGCTTTGATAACTCTGACTGAAAAAAGAGAATGGCCGTGCTATCGACTTTCGTTTCTACTCTTTCAGTTATTATTTGAGTTGGCTTGCAACTGAATAATGCAAGTGCTAATAATATAAATAGATATTTTTTCATGATGCTTCCTTTATTGCTTTTAAAATCTCATTGTAATATCCTGCAATTAGACTTGCTTTGTCAAGTACATTAACTACTCTGCGTGCATTAATTGGATCGTCTTTGGTGTCATTAAAATATCTTGATAATCCTACTCCTGTAAATAGTCCTTTACTCATTCCGAGTATCATCACCCTTGCGCTGATATGGTTGTCAAGCATCAATTCTGGCTGCTCCAATAGAGGTAAATTGAGTAGCTTGCCAAACTTCTCATAGTTATCGTACCACGTTAATTGTGGATGCCCCATTCCGTAATATATTTTATTAGGGAAAGTGTAGGGTGTTCCATCATACTTGACTTTCTTGCCGTACTTTTTGCCTTTGCCATATTCCTCAATGGCTTGCATGGTTCTGTCAGTCTCGTGAAAGGTCGTTGCAAGTATATAAGCCAACCATCTTTCATCTTTTAATTTAGCTCTTATCCACTCATCAAGAATAGCGTTAATTCCTGCCAATTGAGTAGGCTTTAGCTTTCCACCAAACAAAGGCGTGTCAATTATATTATTGATAATTCTATTTCTTTTAGCTGATGTCATAGCCACTCTCCTTATTTTCCTTTGTTTTAGACTTGATTATTTCGGCTATTGCTTTTGCTAAATCATCTTTGTTCTCAAGGAATATCGCAACATCATTTATGTTACCATTAATTCTGCGTTTATCTTTGTCGTGAGCTTTTTCTAATATTGATTTTCCCTCAATGAAGACTAAAAAAGCTGACGATACTAACGTCACAAATGGAAGTGAATAAAAGAATGTTCCAATACAATCAAAAAGAAAAGCGAAAAGCATTAACGCAAAGTATAAAACAGCTTTCTGTACTGTTCTGCGAAGTCCGTATGAAGTTCGAGCTTCTCCCCTTTGTTTTGCTTTATTATAGCCACTAAGCAAATCAACTGTCATTGCTATCGTAACAATTGCCCACATGAAGCCAACAATCGCAAGTTTGAATTTCAGCGATGCATCATCATCGTTTAAATATGACTGAATAAATAATAACATATTCCTATCTTAAATTTAATACATACTACATACACAAAAGTATCAAAACGATACTCTTTGATGTAATATAAGTGTGTCAAATTAGGATTGAGTTATGAGCAATGATGATATTTGCTATATTTGCAATAAGTCTAATTGCTAAATAATAAACTAAACAATGACAACAAAAGAAGCGCAAGAATTTAGAACAAATAAGCCTTACGGCTTAGTAATTGATTTGGACAACTTAAAATATAGTTGGTTCAATCGTGAATATATGGAAATTGACCATATTGATTTTGATTTTGAGTGTTCGTCCAATAACTTTAGCTTCGGGTATCCTATCAGAAATATTGAGGTAGCTGATAAAATAAGAGCGTTCGCAAATAAAAATAAAGATAAAGGAATGAACTATGCCGATGAAACAATTGGAGAGAGAAGATACTTGAGAGTGTGGCTTTATAATGATTCTACATTTCCATACAAGGGTGCTCAGCTGTATAAGTTGAGAATGAGAAGCTATGAAAAGTTTAAGTCTGAATTAAGAGTCATGCTTGATGTGATATAGCAAAGCTTTATTCTTTCAAATAAATCATATATATATGCACCAATACAAATAATATCAATACATTAAATATGATCTGGACACTATTAATGAGAGGGGTTAGAATGGAGCCAAGCGGTGTTGAGTCTATATGGGGAGTGATTATTGGAGGAATAGTTGTTCTGTTAATTGCGATATACCGTGGAACTGAGAAAGATAAAGAAAAGGAAAGGGAGAAGGAGAATGAAAGAAAGAGAGAATCGAGGTGGCTTGAAGAGGAAAGAGAGTGGGAGGAGCGCAAAAATAGCAAAAAGCAAGCAGAATATATGAAGCAAGCAGTGATAGAACTATACAGGGATCTTGCTGCATTCGAGGTGAATAATAGACTGATAGATAATATAACTCCTTTGCTAGAAAGTTCTTTTGAAAATGGGCGGTATCCTTCAGAACAGGATTGGCTAATTAATACTTTTAGGGCTCTATAACGAATAGAGTGGGTAGTCATATTTTAGTTTGCCTGTTAAGAAG
>CAZTML010000092.1:0-3437 GCA_964614935.1 uncultured Clostridia bacterium
TTATTAGGGGTCTTTTATATTTCAATTTAAAGAAGATTTTTAGGGCTCTTTACTTTTACTTAAGAAATAATTAATAAAAACTAACAATTGAAATATTTAAACTTGCGTGTTATTATGTACAGGGTTAAAAGGCATATAATTTTATTACGAAAATATAGATTGGGAACATTCTCAGGAGTGTGTCCCTATAAATGATACTAGTAGATTTTAAGGAGAAACATGGAAAAGATAATTGTAAATAAGAGCTTAAATCTTCAAGGAAATATAAAAGTTGACGGCTCGAAAAATTCTATTCTGCCCATCTTGGCAGCGACACTACTATGCGAGGAAGAATGCACAATACACGATATTCCAAATTTGCAGGATGTAAAAGTAATGTGCAAACTATTGGAATTTTTAGGAGCAAAAGTTGAAAAATCAGGAACAAACACATTAAAAATAACAGCTGAAAACATAACAACCTGCGAAGCGCCATATGAATTAATAAGTAAAATGAGAGCATCATTTTTGGTTATGGGTCCTCTTTTAGCAAGATGCAAGACAGCAAAAGTTCATATGCCCGGAGGATGCGCAATCGGAACCAGACCAATAGATTTGCATTTAAAAGGATTCAAAAATCTTGGATCTGAAATAAAATCCGAATCCGGTTATGTACACGCAATAACAGAACAATTAGTCGGAAAAGAAATATATCTTGATTTCCCAAGTGTTGGGGCAACCGAAAATATAATGATGGCTGCAACCCTTGCCCAGGGAGAAACAATTCTAGAAAATGCAGCAGAAGAGCCTGAAATAGTTGATTTGGCAAACTTCATAAATTCTATGGGTGGCAATATTGTAGGAGCTGGTACAAAAACAATCCGAATTAAAGGGGTAAAAAGGCTACATAAAACAGAACATACCGTAATTCCAGACAGAATAGAAGCAGGCACCT
Organism: uncultured Clostridia bacterium; assembly: GCA_964614935.1. GTDB lineage: Bacteria > Bacillota > Clostridia > Tissierellales > Sedimentibacteraceae > Sedimentibacter. Next base: position 935 of record CAZTML010000092.1, read on the forward strand.
ACATGGTAGCAGTAGCTGCTACAGGTGGGGATGTAATGGTTGAAAATGTGGTCCCAAGCCATTTACAACCAGTAATAGCAAAGCTAAGAGAGGCCGGAGTAACCGTAGAAGAATATGACGACAAAATAAGAATTATATCAGGGGACAATGTTAAGCCTGTTGACATAAAAACCCTACCATATCCAGGATTTCCAACAGATATGCAAGCTCAATTCATGGCCATGTTGTCAAAGGCAGAAGGTACAAGCATTATAAATGAAACAATTTTTGAAAACCGTTTTATGCATGTAAATGAAATGTCCAGAATGGGATTAAACGTTAAACTAGAAGGATCAAGCGCTATTTTAAAGGGTAAAAGCAACTTGACCGGAGCAAAGGTAAAAGCCACTGACTTAAGAGCTGGAGCAGCCCTTATTATAGCAGGTTTAATTGCTGACGGTGAAACTGAAATTACCGAAGTTTACCACATTAAGAGGGGCTATTCAAATATAGTAAAAAAATTACAAAGTATAGGAGCAGATATAAGATATGAGAAGTGATTATTCCCAACCATTATACCGACCACCTAGTGAAGCATATAGCATGATAATTCAGGTAACTGAAGGGTGCTCACACAATAAATGTAGATTTTGCTACATGTATAAATGCAAGCAATTCAGACTAAAATCCAAGGAAGAAATAAAAAAACACATTGAATGGTTAAGGCCTATGTATAAAAATCCTAGAAGGATTTTCCTTGCAGACGGCAATGTTTTATGTTTACAAACAGAAAAAATTTTAGACTTATTAAATTACATAAAAGAAGAATTCCCTAATGTTGAAAGAATAAGTTCTTATTCAGGTCCACTAGACTTACTAAGGAAGTCTGAGAAAGACTTAAAGGCTATCAGAGATGCAGGCTTAGAATTCTTGTATATGGGAGTAGAAAGTGGCTCAGACAAAGTTCTATCCATGATGGAAAAGGGAGTTACTCAACAAGAAATGATAGAAGCAGGCCAAAAGGCTATAAAGGCAGGCTTTAAATTTTCATGTATGATAATATCCGGCCTCGGGGGCAAAAAATACATGGAAGACCATGCAATAGAATCAGCCAAGGTTATTTCTGCAATAAATCCACATTATTTTTCACTCTTAAGACTTGTTGTAGATGAAAAATCGGATCTTGCAGAAGATGTAAGACAGGGGAAATTTGAATTACTAACACCCCTTCAAGTTTTAGATGAAAATATACTTATGCTTGAAAATATGGAGTTGACAGATTGTATATTTAGAGCAAACCATGTTTCAAACCACGTAAATCAAGCAGGCACTCTTAACAAAGACAAAGAAATGCTTATAGAAAGACTTAAAAGATTCAGAAACAGCCCAGACTTTATACCAATGAGATACGATAGAATATAAATAAGAATTCAAAGACGAGATTCTTCACCTACGGTTCAGAATGACACGCGAACTAGGCCCGCGTCCATTGGGGGCGTAGCCCGCGTCATCCTGAGCGAAGCGAAGGATCTCATTTTTTTGTTGTTAAAACATTGACACAATACATAATGTTATAATACAATATAAATGGAGACATTCTGCTAGATGATTACTGCAAAGACCTTGGTATATTTAAATGTGTCCCCTTCTTAAAAAAAGAGGTAAATTATGAAAATTCGAATAGATAAAATGCTGTCTAACTCAGGCCTTGGCTCAAGAAAACAAATAAAACAAGATGCCAGAAAAGGGTATGTTGAAGTTAACGGCACAATAGAAAAAGACTCTTCAAAAATAATTGATACAGAAACCGATGTAATTAAGTATAATGGTGAAATAATAACATATACCCAATTCATTTATTTAATGATGAATAAACCAAAGGGAGTAGTTTCTGCAACAGAAGACAATTATGATAAAACCGTAATAGATTTATTAAACGACAATGATAGGTTTTTCAACCCATTTCCTGTTGGAAGACTTGACAAGGATACTGAAGGTTTACTTCTTATTACAAATGACGGCCAACTAGCTCATGAATTATTATCTCCTAAAAAACGCGTGGATAAAACATACTACGTAGAAGTAGGAGAAGAAGTGACAGAGGATGATGTTAAGGCCTTTGAAATGGGCGTAATTTTAAAAGAAGACAACTACAAAACCCTTCCTGCTAAACTTGAAATAATTGAATCTGGTTATCCTTCAATTTGTTTAGTAACAATACAAGAAGGGAAATTCCACCAGGTAAAAAGAATGTTTAATGCCGTAAATAACGAGGTTATATTTTTGAAGAGGTTATCCATGGGACCTTTAAAGCTTGATGAATCATTAAAGACCGGTGATTACCGTCACCTAACAGAAGAAGAATTAAAATTATTACTATAAAAAGATTTTCTCTATATAAAAACATTATAGCCCCTATAGGCTATAATCAATAGATATAGCCCCTAGGGGGAATAATAAAGATAAATATGAGATCCTTCACTACGTTCAGGATGACAATAGGAAACGTTCAGGATGACAATAG
>CAZTML010000092.1:3537-4732 GCA_964614935.1 uncultured Clostridia bacterium
ACAATAGACAAAGGAGTTGAAACCATGAAACTAGGAATGCCTGCATTAGTTGAATATACATCACTAAACCAACTAATCGAACTATGTATGAAACTAAAATTAAACTTCATCGAACTAAACATGAATTTACCCTATAACTTCATACAAAACCTAAACCCAAGAGAACTAAAAGCCATAACCAAGGAAACGAATATAGAGTTCACCATGCACATGCCTGATGATGCTGATTTAGGTTCTTTTTACGATAGCGTAAGACAAGGCTATGTTCAGCTATTTTCAGAAGCACTTGATTGGGCAAAGGAAGCGGGAATAGAACTCCTTAATTTACATATTATCGAAGGGGGAAAAATGACCCTGCCTGACAAAAAAGTATATATATACGACCAATATTCAGATGAATTCACCGGTAATTTTACTAAATCAATAGAAACCCTTTCAAGAAAAGCCCAGGAAAATAAAGTGTTTTTAGCAATAGAAAACAGTAGCAATTTCGGTAAAAAGTACATACAAAAAACCTTGGACAAGGCATTGACATATCCTAACATAAAATTAACCTGGGACACTGGCCATGATGCAGTAAGCAATTTTACAGATAAAGAATACCTGTTAGCAAATAAAGATCATATAGCCCACATGCACCTTCACGATGCAATAGGAAACAAAGACCATCAAGTACTTTATCAAGGTGAGTTAGATATCAATGAACTCTTACATTTTGCAAAATCAACCAGCATTAAGGCCTTGATAGAAGTAAAAACAGAATCTGCACTAATAGAGTCAATCAATAAACTCTCTAATACAATGAACTAAAATATAAAAGTTTAGACTTAAGTATATAGGGTATAAATAAAATGGTATTTGCAAAAATTGACTTTATTTTTAGAACTGTGCATAGTCGCGATACCCATTACAACTTAGGGAGAATGCTATGGTAGAAAAGTTTATAAACATTTTTTATACCCTACAAGGCAAAAAAAGGTTTAAAATAATTTCATTTCTAATATTAATTGCAATTGTGTTTATCTCAGCAGGAATAGTATATATGTCAGGTGGAACAACAGCTTTCGTCCAGTTAATGTATATTCCGATTATCCTGTCTGTTTTTATATTTGATATTAAAACAGGAATAATTATATCCGTATTAGCTGGAGCAACCCTGGGACCTTTTATGCCCCTAGTTGTTGACCAGGGGATA
>CAZTML010000092.1:4832-7125 GCA_964614935.1 uncultured Clostridia bacterium
ATTGGTGTGGAAGCCCTTTTAAGAATTCAAGACGAATCTAACAAGGATATATCCGTTCAACAATTGATAACCATTGCGGAAGAAGCAGGATTTATCAATGAAATAACCAAATGGGTAATAAAAAAAGTCGTTAAACAGATAAATGACTGGAAGGAAGACGGCCTTGAAATCAAAGTATCGGTAAATCTTTCGCCTCAGGACTTTAATGAATCCATATATGATTTTACACGTAAATGCCTAGGGTTCTACGATATCGAACCATCAGCCCTGGAGTATGAACTTACAGAAAGGTCTACTATCGAAGATGAATCAACAGTTCTCAGTGAATTGACCATGCTAAAAAATTCAGGGGTTAAATTGTCCTTAGACGACTACGGCACCGGTCACAATTCATTGTTTTATTTAACTAACTCAGCTTACTATTTTGATTATATAAAAATTGACAAAGCATTTATAAAAGAAATCACAGAAGAAAAAACTAAATTACTAATAGCAGGAATTATTGATACAGCCCATGTACAGGGTATGGAAGTAATAGCAGAAGGAGTGGAAACCCGGGAGCAATTAGATATATTGGCAGAAATTAATTGTGATCATGCTCAAGGCTATTACTTTGGCGATGCAATACCACCGGAAGAACTAGTTAAACAAATTGAAATAGGAGAATTAAAAAATTGATAAACAGAAGATTTAATATATTAGCATTGATTTTAGCAATACTTATTATATTTACAGGCTGTGTAGCAAGTAACAATGACACAGACATAGACATAGAAGACAATCTACACATAGAAACACAAGATAGAACAGGCAATGATGCAGAAGAGCCGGCAAGTAATAACCTTAATTATGAAGATGAGCAAGACCGGGAAGAACAGCAAAGTGAACAAAATGACCAGGAAAAGCAAGAGGAAGAGCAAGAACTAGGGACAGAAACCACAATAGACGAAAATGGCACATACACAGATCCATTTGAAGTTGCAGAATACATACATACCTACGATAAATTACCATCCAACTTCATCACCAAAAACGAAGCCAGAAATTTAGGCTGGCAAAGCGATAAGGGAAACCTTTGGGATGTAACCGATGAAATGAGCATCGGAGGAGATAAGTTCGGTAACAGGGAAGGATTACTTCCAAAAAAAGAGGGTAGAATATATTACGAATGTGATGTAAACTATGAAGGTGGCTACCGAGGTGCAGAAAGACTAGTCTTTTCTAATGACGGATTAATATTCTACACTGATGACCACTACGGAAGCTTCACCCAATTGTATTAGGAGGGCTAGCGAATGGATGAAATATTCTTAGATTGTAATAAAATGACCTCAAAATCTGAAACACATAAATATATAAAGCAAATGCTAAACCTCCCTGACTACTACGGGAATAACTTAGATGCCCTCTGGGACATACTAAGCACAAAAAGCAAAATGATATCAATTTTCCTCCTCCACGAAGAAGTTTTACACAAAAACTTAGGTGAATACGGGGAAAACCTAATAGATGTGTTTAAAGAAGCAGCAGATGAAAACAATAGTATTCAGTTTACAGTAATTAACTAAAGATAAATAAAAGATGAGATCCTTCGCGGATGCTCAGGATGACAATTCCGCCATTGCTATGGATAGCTCATTTCAAGGGCGAAGCCCTTGTCATTGCTATGAATAAGCTGCGAAGCAGCGTGTCATTCTGAACCGCAGGTGAAGAATCTCAGAATCTCAGAATCTAATAATTAAATTTCAGGAAGTGATAAAATGAAAATAGTTTGTCTAGGAGACAGTTTAACATACGGCTTTGGGGTCAGAAGATCAAAAATATGGACCAGATTAGCCGAAGAAAAACTACAATTTGAAATAATAAATGAAGGAATTAATGGTGACACATCAGGTGGCATGCTTAGCAGGTTTCACACTGTATACTCGCATAGACCGGACATAGTCCATATTATGGGAGGTGCCAATGACTTAATTGTAGGCGCTGATTTAGGAGTTGTAAAATCTAATATAATGTCATTGGTTCATCAATCTGTAGCAAAATACATAAAGCCAATAATCGGCATGCCAACCAAAATGGATATAGATAATGTAAGACAGGACTGGGCAGAATTTTCTGATTTCAAAAGAATAGCAAAAGAAATGCAGAATTATAACAGCTGGCTGCAAGAATTCTGCAAAACATTTAATATTGAATTTATTGATTACTATACAGAGTTCGATAAACTTAAAGGCAATGAAGTTGTTTATACAGACGGTCTCCACCACAACGAACGAGGCCACGAAATAATGGC
>CAZTML010000093.1:0-4315 GCA_964614935.1 uncultured Clostridia bacterium
CCCCCCATATATTATATGAGTGTTGTGATAATAAGATTGCATAAATAATTAAATTTAGAGAAATTAAAATTATAAAACAAAAAAGTTTCAGGAGATTGGCTCAACCTGAAACCTTTTAGTCTTTAAAATTACATATATTAGACTTGCTTTATGTCATCCTAGCAATTAATGCGGTTGGGGGGATTTGAACCCCCACGAATATTCATTCGCTAGCCCCTCAAGCTAGTGCGTCTGCCGTTCCGCCACAACCGCGCTACCTTTCTATTATAAGGTATAGAGGAATTTTTGTAAAGGATTTTTTCATAACATGCAGTATGAATATAATGGAAGTTACAACAGTTTGACATACCTTTAACACTTGTAATTATACCTTTTTTGAATTATAATAATAATAGGACGGTGAGGGAAAGAATGAAGATAGCTATATTGAAGGCATTTACATATGAGAACAGCGGTGGTAACGGTGCTGGAGTTCTTATTTTAAATGAACAAATTGAAGATGGCAGGAAGCAGGAAATAGCAAATCATGTTGGACTATCAGAAACTGCATTTATTTATAAAAATAGTGATAACGATTATGATGTAAGTTTTTTTACTCCTATTTGCCAAGTTGATCTTTGTGGTCATGCAACCATAGCTGCTTTTTACTACCTAGCTAAAGAAGGGCATATAAAAGGCAATAACGAAACAAAGACTGTGTACCAAAATACAAAAGCAGGTAGACTCGAAATTCAAGTGACCTTCAAAGGTTATGATATTGATTATGTTCTCATGCAGCAAAGCCAACCCCGTATCTACGATGAACTTAGTAATCAAATAAAAGATATAGCTGATTCCCTTAATTTGCATGAAGATTTACTAGTGCTTAATAATCATAAGATTAATCCAACAATTGTTTCAACAGGCTTAAAAGATATTATGGTGCCGGTTAAGTCCAGGAATGTCCTTAATAATCTTAAACCCAATTTTAAGTTAATAGAAGATATTTCTCATAATAATGATGTTGTAGGCTACCATGTATTTACTCTTGAAGAGGAAAGGTTTTATGCAAGAAACTTTGCTCCAAAGGTGGGAATTAATGAGGAATGCGCAACGGGTACTTCAAATGGAGCATTAGGGAGTTTACTTTACTCTAAAGGAATTATTTCAGGTCAAATGGAGGTAATTCAGGGGGAATCAATGAATGAAAAGAGTTTGATTTTTGTGAAAGTAAACACAAACGATGGGATTTTAGATGTATACGTAGGCGGAAAGGCCCACATTATAGATTATATAGAAGTAACGGGGGGACAGTTTGTATGAAAATCAAAGAAATAGTAAATATAGTAAAAGCAGATGTCCATATACAAAATCATGAAGGGGATAAGGAAATTCAATTTTGTTTTGCAAGTGATTTAATGAGCGATGTGCTAGCATATGCTTGCAGCGATTCTTTGCTTATAACAGGTTTAAACAATCCGCAAGTAATAAGAACTGTTGAGATGCTTGATATTCCGGTAGTATTGTTTGTAAGAGGAAAGAAACCGGGTAAAGAAGTAATAGAGTTGGCAAATGAAAACTATCTTACATTGCTTTCAACTGATTATACAATGTTTAAAACATGTGGCTTATTAGTCATGAATGGAATGGAAGGATTTGAAATATGACTGAAGGGATTTTAAAAAGATATAGCTTCGATGTTGGTGCAAATGATTTCCTTGCTGCCGGTAAGGCCTCTAGTGCCATAAAAAGCAACTTGAAATCATTGGGCATAGATGCTAGTATCATAAGAAAAATCGCGATAATATCTTATGAAGCTGAAATGAATGTTGTAATACATTCATATGGCGGTAAATTACACTGTGATATATATGAAAATAAAATAACTATAATTTCTGAAGATATAGGTCCAGGAATAAAGGATGTTGATATGGCAATGACTGAGGGCTTCTCTACTGCAACAGACAATATTAGAGAGCTTGGTTTTGGTGCAGGTATGGGACTTCCCAATATTAAGAAATTTTCTGACGGGTTAAATATTAAAACCGGCAATGACGGAACGACTATAATTATTGAAGTCGATTTGTAGGAGGTAATTATGAAGTTTTCAATTATGTTAGATAAAGATAAGTGTAGGGGATGCACAAATTGTATGAAAAGATGTCCTACAGAGGCTATCAGGTTAATTGATGGTAAAGCATTTATAAATATAGATAAGTGCATCCATTGCGGTGAATGCATAAAAATATGCCCTTATAATGCTTATACGCCGGAATCTATAGAATGGTATGATGAAATGCAAGATCCAAAATATAAATATAAAATTGCAATTCCTTCTACAACCTTGTACGGCCAGTTCCCTAAGGGAACAGATATTTGCAAGGTGCAAAATTCAATTTTGAAATTAGGTTTTGATTTCGTTTATGATACTTCTTGGGCTGCAGACTTGGTTGCAAAAGCTATAAAGCTTAAAATAGAAAAAGAAAAAACTATAAGACCATATATAGCAACAAATTGTCCTGCTGCTATAAGATTAATAAAAAGCAGATATCCTTCATTAATGGATAATTTAATTCTGATAAGAGAGCCAATGGAAATAGCAGGTATGCTAGCTAGAGAAAGGGCTAAGAAATTATATAATTTGAAAGATGAAGATATTAGAGTTTTTTATATATCACCTTGCCCTGCAAAACTTTTAGCTGTAACAAATCCTATCGGAGATTACAAGCCTTCTGTAGATTGGGTTATACCACTTAACACAATTTACGGAGAATTATATAGAGAAGTTATAAGAGAGGATAATATGACATGTTCATACCCGTCACTTGCAGGAATGAAGTGGGCCGTAGCAGGTGGCCAATCTGAAAATGCAGGATTAACTAATTATATAGCTGTTAATGGTATGGAAAATATTATTGAAATTTTAGATGAAATTGAAAATGGTAAATTAAATAATATCGACTATGTGGAAGCTTTGGCTTGTGTAAATGGTTGTGTAGGTGGAACATTTAATGTGGCAAATCCTTTTATAGCTAGCAGCTCTATTAACTATATTTCAAGTTCTTTAAGTGAGGAAGATTGCATAAATCCAGATATGGATAGATTTGATGAATTGTACCAATCAGGAATTTTCAATTACAAACTTAAAGAAGAGGAAAAACCAAACAAATTAAATTTAAAGGAAGCTGTTGAAAGAAATGAAAAAATTAAAGAAGTTTGGGATAATCTTCCTGGACTAGATTGCGGTTCTTGTGGTGCTCCCACATGTTTAGCCCATGCTGAAGATATATATAATAAGGAGTCAGAGTTTTATGACTGTGTTGTATTAAAAGTAAAAAATAATCAGGAGGAATAAAATGAAATCTTCAGAATTTGAAGACAAATTACAGCTTACACCCTTATTTATGAATGATGAAAACATTACGGTGGATGGAGTCTATATAGGTGACCTTCTTAGCATTGTAATGTCAAAAGCAAAGCAAAATTATGCTTGGATTACTATCCAAACCCATATAAACATTATAGCTGTTGCCGAACTTTTGGAATTAGCATGCATTATTGTTGTTGAAAATATGGATGTAGATAAGGAAACTTTGGAAAAAGCAAAGGAATTAAACATACCTGTTTTTAAAACAGCTGAAAGTGCATACCAAGTAGCATGCAGGATGATGGAACTTGGAATAAAATGAGGTTTTATTACGATTTTCATATTCATTCGGATTTATCTCCATGTGGAAATGGTGATATGACACCTAATAACATAATAAACATGTCCTTAATAAAAGGATTGAACATCATATCGGTGACAGACCATAATTCAACTGAAAATTTACCAGCTCTAATGGAAGTAAGTAAAGAAACTTCTCTTATGGTAATTCCCGGTATTGAAGTAACTACAAAAGAAGAAGTTCATGTTTTATCCTATTTTAAAGACTTAAAGAATGCAATGGAATTTGGTAGAATCATTTATGATTCGCTTCCTTATGTAAAGAATAATTCTGAAATTTTCGGTGACCAAAATATTTATAATTCAAATGATCAAATAATAGGGACAGTGGAAAAATTACTTATTAATGCATCCTCATATACCATTGAGGATGTTTATTCTCTTGCTAAGAAGTATAATGGAGTGATGATCCCTGCCCATATAAATAAAATGACTAACGGCATACTTGGAGTTTTGGGCTTCATGCCTTTTAACCTGAAAATTGATTTTGTAGAAGTATACTCTAAGTCACCTATAAACAATAAAATAATTGAAAAATACAAAGTGCTTAATAACTCAGATGCCCATCAGCTAATAGATATTTCGGAAGCTGAAAACTATTTTGAACTA
>CAZTML010000093.1:4415-7121 GCA_964614935.1 uncultured Clostridia bacterium
AATTATGAAAGAAATTTCAATGCACATTTTGGATATAACAATGAACTCTTTAAAAGCAGATGCAACATTAGTAGAAATTCATATTGAAGACTCTATAACAAACAATTGGTTAAAAATAGCCATTGAAGATAATGGCAGGGGAATGAGCCAAGATGTAATAAATAAAGTAACTAATCCTTTCTATACTTCAAGAAATACAAGAAAGGTTGGTCTGGGTATCCCCATGCTTAAAGAAGCTTGTGAAAGGTGCAAGGGTTATTTAAATATTGATTCCGAATTAGGGAAAGGTACTAAGGTTGCATGTTCATTTGAAAGAGATAATATAGATAGGGCCCCTCTTGGAAATATGGGAGAAACAATTATGACAATTATTAACACTCTTGGTCCTTGTGAACTCATATACAGCCACAAGACTGATATAGGAAACTTTATTTTTAACACTATAGAAATAAAGAACTTATTAGAGGGAGTGGATATTAATGACAACAGCGTACTATTGTGGTTAAAGGAATATATTAATGAGAATATCAATACTTTACACAGGTAATTTTTGATATTTTGAAGCCTTAGCTTGCAATATTATATGATTAATGTTAAAATTTTTATAATTATTAAAAAAAGGTATTTAAAAGTCGAAAGAAATTTGTTATAATCGATATGTTTGAGTATTATAGCTTTTTTTATGATTAAATAATTAAAATATTCACGAGGTGATATTATGAGCACAAAATTGTTCACGTTTAAGGGTGGAGTTCATCCTCCCCACAGCAAGTCCCTTACACAGAATGTACCAATTGAAGATGCACCTGCTCCCCAGCTTGTAGTGATTCCTTTATCACAACATATAGGGGCTCCATGTGATCCATTGGTAGCTGTAGGAGATACAGTAAAAGTTGGTCAAAAAATTGGTGAATCAAAAGCCTTTGTTTCAGTACCTGTTCATGCAAGTGTATCTGGAACAGTAAAGAAAATTGAACCAAGAAATGTACCCGGAGGCGCTAAGGTAAATAGCATTATCATAGAAAATGATGGTAACTATGAAGTGCATGAATCAGTTAAGCCAAAAGGTAACTTAGAAGATCTTTCTCAAGAAGAAATTCTAACAATAATTAAAGAGGCAGGAATGGCTGGAATGGGAGGAGCAACATTCCCGACACACGTTAAGCTAACTCCTCCAAAAGACAAACCCATCGATATATTGCTTGTAAATGGAGCAGAATGTGAGCCTTACTTAACAGCTGACCACAGAATTATGTTGGAAAAGCCTGAACTTGTACTACTAGGCACAAAGGCTGTAATGAAAGCATTAGGAGTAACTAAAGCTTACATTTGTATTGAAGATAACAAACCTGATGCAATTGAAACATTACAAAAAGTTGTAGGCAATGAAGAAGGTATTGAAGTTGCAACAATGGCGGCAAAATACCCTCAAGGTGATGAAAAAAGATTAATAAATGCAATCACTGGAAGAATTGTACCTTCAGGTGGACTTCCAATGGAAGTTGGATGTGTGGTAGATAATGTTGGTACTATTGCTACAATAGGAAATGTAATTAAAACTGGTATGCCATGCGTTCAAAGAGTTGTAACAGTAACAGGAAGTGCAGTTGAAAATCCTAAAAACCTTTATGTAAGATTAGGAACACCATTCAAGGATGTTATAGAACTCTGCGGCGGTTACAAAGAAGAGCCAGGAAAAATAATTAATGGCGGACCAATGATGGGGATTGCACAGTATACTGACGAAGTACCTGTTATAAAAGGAACTTCTGGCATATTGGTGTTAAATAAAAAGGAAGCAGATATTCCGGAACATTCAAATTGTATTTTATGCGGCAAATGTGTTGATGCATGTCCTGTTTACCTTATGCCATATAAAATCAGCAGATTTTCCTTATTAAAGAATTATGATGGTGCTGACGAGTATCATGCAACTGATTGTATCGAATGTGGTGCATGTTCATATATATGTCCTGCAAAAAGACCACTTAAAGAATCAATAAGTGTTGCAAAAAAAGAAATTTTAACAAGGCGAAAAAAGGCTAAATAGGAGGAAATATTGATGGAAATTAAATTGATTGGTTCATCGTCACCTCATATTAGATCCGATGAAACAACACAAAACTTAATGCTTGATGTAATAATAGCATTAGTGCCTGCATTGGCAGCCAGTGTATATTATTTTGGAATAAAAGCAGCAGTATTAGTATTGGTAGCTGTAATATCAGCAGTAATTACTGAATATGTTTTTCAAAGATTCATGAACAGACCTATTACCGTAACAGATCTTAGTGCAGTTGTAACCGGAATACTTTTGGCATTTAACTTGCCTGCAGAAGCTCCATGGTGGGTTGCTGTTGCAGGTTCTGTATTTGCAATAGGAATTGTTAAGCAACTATTCGGAGGTATAGGATTTAACTTTTTAAATCCCGCATTAGCAGGAAGAGCTTTCTTAGTGTCATCATGGCCTCAACATTTGACTGGTGGTTTTATTAACCCTGTAACAGATGCAGTTTCTTCTGCAACACCACTTGCATTGCTAAAAGGAACAGCTTCAGGACAGTTGCCATCAACATTTGATATGTTTATAGGTAATATACCAGGCGTAATAGGCGAGACTTCAGCAATACTTCTTTTAATAGGTGGAATTTACTTAATATATAGAGGAACAATTAAATGGATAATACCGGTATTTTATATTGGTAC
>CAZTML010000094.1:0-7089 GCA_964614935.1 uncultured Clostridia bacterium
ATGGTTTAAAATTAAAAATCCATGCAGATGAAATGGTCCAGCTTGGAGGAACAGAATTAGCCGTTGAATTAGGTTGTACATCTGCAGACCACTTGCTTCAGGCATCCGATGAAGGAATAAAACTACTGTCTCAATCAGACATTGTTGCAACCCTCCTTCCCGGAACTGCATTCAGCTTAAAAGAAGAATATGCAAGAGCAAGATATATGATTGATTCGGGATGTGCTATAGCATTAGCAACGGACTTTAACCCGGGATCCTGCTTTACCAATTCTATTCCACTGATAATAGCCCTTGCTGCTCTTCACATGAATATGTCAATTGAGGAGATAATTACAGCCTTGACTATAAATGCTGCAGCTGCCCTTGACCGAGCAGATAAAGTTGGAAGTATAGAAATAGGAAAAAAAGCTGACATAATAATCTTGGAATATCCTTCAATTCATTTCTTGCCATATCATCTAGCAGTAAATATTGTTGAGACAGTAATTAAAAACGGTAAAATCGTAAAGGGGAAATAATATGAGAAATATGTCCATTAATGAATTTGCGGAAATAGTTGCTTCGGAATCTCCCATACCAGGAGGTGGAAGTATTGCCGCATTGAGCGGTTCATTAGCTGCTGCTTTAGCCCAAATGGTTGCAAATTTAACTGTGAGTAAGAAAAAATACGCAGATTCAAAAGAAGAAATGACTGATATAATAAGCAAGGCTTCTCTTTTAAGAGATAAACTATTAGACTATATAGAAGAAGACAGTCTTGCTTACAATAAGGTTGTGGAAGCATATAAACTACCTAAGGAAAGTGACGAAGAAAAGGTCATTCGTAAGGCTAATGTTCAAGAAGGATTAAAAATTGCAGCCTCCGTTCCTCTAAAGGTTGCAGAAACATCATTTGAAATATTGCCACTTTTAGAAGCACTTGTTAAAAGGGGTAATGCAAGCTCAGTTACTGATGCCCTGGTGGGTACAATGATGGCAAGAACAGCAGTACTTTCAGCTATATTGAATATAAGAATTAACTTGGATTCTATAAATGATGAAGAATTTGTAAATGAGTTAAAAGAAAAAGCAGATTTTCTTGAAGAAGAAGCCATTAGATATGAGAAAAAAATATTAGACCTATCACCTTTCAAATAAAATTCATTCTAAGTGCAATGAAAATGTCTTGTTAACCTTAAAGCAGTGAGTTTGTCTTGTCATCCTGAGCGTAGCGAAGGATCTTATCCTTAAAAACCTGAGATTCTTCGGGCTAAAGCCCTCAGAATGACACTTAAGACATAAGAAAAGGCCTGTTTCCAGGCCTTTTAGTTTTTATTAGCAGTGTTCGTCTTCGCAGAACTCATTGAATAAAATTACTAACAATAAGAAGAAGAATAGTAAACTTGATCCCCCGCCTGCTCCGCCTACTCTATTACCATGAAAAAATCCCATAACTAACCTCCTTAATTTTAATGTGTTTAAGATATTATATGTCTGAAGGTTATCGCTGTTACTGTGATTCTTTTAAATTTTATTTAAACGTTGATTAATCACATTAAAATCAAGGTTTTGAAAAAATGCATCTATGTATACACTTCTATTTGTTCCAAAATCAATCATATAAGCATGTTCATAAACATCCATTACAATTAACGGCTCCGCATAAAGCATTACACCGTCATCGTGAGAGTCTTGGCCATATATATAGTAATCGTCATTATACTTGTCATAACAAAATAAAACCCATCCCCTCATGCTCATTCCAATGCATTTAAATTTCTCGCGAAAAGAATTGTATGATCCGAAGGTATCAGCTATTAATCTTTCGATATTGCCATGAATTCTATTGTTGTTTCCCGTTAAATTTTCAAAATATAGTTCATGGAGCTTAACACCATCAAAACAAAATGTTTTTGATTTTTGTGCAGACCGGATATTAGAGTAGCTGGCATTGCATTCTGAATAAATTTTTTCGTTTCTTAAATCTTCGTTAACTTTGTTGACGCACTTTATGTAATTAGTATATAGTTGGTAGTGTTCACTTAGTTGCACAGGTGAAAAATATCTTACATTGGAAAAATTATAGTTTTTAGGTTCAAGGGTTCTCATATTCCTACCTCCACATGGTATATATCATTATATGTATGGAAAATGAATATATGAGATGAAAGTTTTCCTTTACCCCTTTAGTTTTAGTTGATATAATGAAAGAAAACCAAGACTGGAGATACTAATGAAAAAGTTAATGATATTAGATGGCAACAGTTTGCTCTTTAGGGCATTTTACGCATTGCCACCTTTAAAAACAAAAAAAGGACAATATACAAATGCTGTATATGGATTTTTAAGCATGATGTATAAAATTATAGATACATACTCACCTGAATATATATGTGTTGCATTTGATCCTGAAAAACCTACTTTCAGGCACGAACAATATAAAGAATATAAAGCAAATCGGCAAAAAGCCCCCAATGAGTTAGTTCAACAATTCCAGCTTATAAGGGATGTTCTTGATGTTCATAAAATTAAAAGAGTAGAAGTTGAGGGCTTTGAAGCAGATGACTTAGCCGGCACCTTTGCAAACTATGCAAAGGAACAAGGAGCTTCTGTCTACTTGGTTACCAGTGACAAGGACTATCTTCAACTTATAGATGAAGATGTAAAAGTTATACTAACAAAAAAAGGTGTTACAAACACAGTGGAAATGGATTTAGATGCCATGAATGAGGAATATGGATTGACTCCAGAGCAATTCATTGACTTAAAGGCACTTATGGGGGACTCTTCCGACAATATTCCGGGAGTTGCAGGTGTAGGTGAAAAAACTGCCCTAAAACTTTTGCATGAGTATGAAAGTTTGGACAATATATATGGAAGCATTGACAAGATCAAGGGGAAACTTAAGGAAAAATTAGAAACAGACAAAATGCAAGCCTATATGAGCCAGACCTTGTCACGTATTATTACAGACATACCCCTTGAATTTGATATTGAAGAGTATAAAGTTGAAGAGCCTGATGTAAAGGGACTAGCAGACTTATATGACGATTTAGAATTTCGTCAATTCAAAAAACGTCTCAAAGAAGCTGTTGCAGAAGATGATCCTGATGGACAAATATCTTTATTTGATAGCAACACAGCAGAAACAGTTAAAAAAATAGATTGTAACTATATAGATTCAGAGAAAAAACTTCAAGATATAATACAATCAATAAATAAAAAAGGAAAAGCCACAATAAAATTTTTACTTGATGGAGCAAGGGCATTAACGAGTACGGCCCTTGCTTTGGGTATTTCAGATGGTGAGGATATTTATTATATAGATTTTGAAAAAGTCGATGAAATCAAAGTCCTTGAAATACTAAAAGACACAATAGAAAACAAAGACATTGAAATTTGGGGACATAATATTAAACAAGAGATTATTTATTTAATGAAAAACAATATTCAAATAAATAATATAAAGTTCGATTCGGAAATAGGAAAATATCTCTTAAACCCATCGGACAGTTCATATTCAATAGATAAGTTGGCTTATGAATTTTTAAATGTAGAAATTCCTTCTGAAAACCAAATTCTTGGTACTGGGGTTAAAAGGAAAACATTCAAGGAAATCGACCTTGAAGAAAAAAAGGCCTATATTTCTAACTACTTAACTACAGTCAATCAGGTACAAAAACAAATCACTAAAAATATAGACGAACTTGAAATGACAGGCCTTTACGAAAAAATAGAACTACCCTTGATTGAAGTGTTAGCATACATGGAATTTATCGGATTTAAAGTAGATGTAAATGTAATAGAAAATTTGGGAAGTCATTTCCAAGAAAAAATCAAAGAACTTGAAGAGTCTATTTATGAAGATGCAGGCGAAGTTTTTAACATTAATTCTCCAAAGCAGCTTTCTGTTATTTTGTTTGAAAAATTGGAACTTCCTGTAATAAAAAAGACTAAGACTGGATATTCAACTGATATTGAAGTTTTAGAAAGATTAAGTTCGGAACACCAAATAGTGGATAAAATAATCGAATACAGATCAATAGTTAAATTAAACTCTACTTATGTTGAAGGCTTGAAAAATGAAACGAACAAAGAAACTGGAAGAGTTCATTCTGTTTTCAATCAAACTATTGCTTCAACAGGAAGAATTTCAAGTACAGAACCAAACCTTCAAAATATACCTATTCGTACAGAGGAAGGAAGAGAACTCCGTAAGGCCTTTGTAGCAGAAGATGGCTATATACTTGCAGATGCCGACTATTCTCAAATTGAACTTAGGGTTTTAGCCCACCTTTCAGATGAGACGAATTTAATAGATGCATTTCAACATGGTTTGGATATTCACTCAAAGACTGCCTCTCAGGTTTTCCATGTAGATTTAGAGCAGGTAACAGCAGAAATGAGGGCTAGGGCAAAAGCTGTTAACTTTGGGAT
Organism: uncultured Clostridia bacterium; assembly: GCA_964614935.1. Taxonomy (GTDB): domain Bacteria; phylum Bacillota; class Clostridia; order Tissierellales; family Sedimentibacteraceae; genus Sedimentibacter. The sequence goes on from CAZTML010000094.1 coordinate 4,420, forward strand.
TGTATACGGCATAAGTGATTATGGCCTAAGCAGGGATTTGAAAATTCCAAGAAAAGAAGCTAAGCAATATATAGATAATTACATGGCTTTTTATTCAAATATAGAACAGTATATGAAATATATAGTTGAACAAGGTAAAAAGGATGGCTATGTAACAACCTACTTTGGACGTAGAAGGTACATCCCAGAGCTTTCATCACGTAATTTTAACATTCGTTCATTTGGAGAAAGAATTGCTTTAAACACTCCCGTCCAAGGAACAGCCGCAGACATTATAAAATCAGCCATGGTTGGTGTTTACAATAGATTAAAAAACAATAAAATGAAATCAAGACTAATTCTCCAGGTACATGACGAACTAATAATTGAGACACACAAGGATGAGCTTGAAGAAGTTAAACTAATACTCCAAGAAGAAATGGAAAATGTTGTAGATGATTTCAAGGTTCAATTGAAGTCGGACATTAATATAGGCGGTAGCTGGTATGCTGCAAAATAGGCCAAAAGTTATTGTAATCACTGGAGGTATAGGAACAGGAAAATCCACTGCAGTTAATTATATTACTGAGCTTGGATATACGGTCCTTGATTCGGATAAAATCGTTCATGAAGGTTACAATATTGGAAGTGACTTATACTATAAAGTTATTGACCACTTTGGGAATCAAATATTAAAAGAAGACAGGACTATAGATAGACAAAAGCTTGGCAATATTGTATTTAATGATGAAAAGAAGTTAAAAGTTCTTAATGAATTAGTACATGGGTATGTATATGACACACTGAAAGAAGGAATTGAAAATCATTCAGGTAATGTAATATTTCTTGATATACCTCTGATGTTGGAAACTAAAGATATTCATGAACCTATATACGATGAAATATGGCTGGTGTATGTTTCAGAGGAAACTCAGAGGAAAAGACTTACAGAAAGAGCGCTAAATGAAAATAAAAATCCAGACCATGTATTAAAAATAATAGATAAACAAATACCTATTGAAGAAAAAGTTCATATGGCTGATGAGGTAATAAACAATGAGGGGACAAGGGAAGAGCTTAGGGGGAAAATCAAGAATCTTATTGAAATAAAGATAGGGTGGTGAGTTATGAATAGAAGAAAAAGAGTGTACGGGAAAAGGCGAAGAGTTAATTATAAAAGAATTGCCCTTTTAATTGCAGCTTTAATAGTTCTTATATTGTTGATATCAATGGTATTTAGGAAGAACTCTTATATTGACAAAATAGATGAAGCATTAAATTCAGATATCAGTCTTATGATGGGAACAATGAGCATTGTTTCACAAATCGATGCAAGTGTCTATGAAAATGACGGTATCAAGTATACTAATCAACATGAAGGAATAAAGAGAATCGCAACTTTTGATGGTAGTGAAAATTTGGATAAAGTCGGAAATTTAAAAATCTTGCTTGCAAACTTAGTGGAATCCGAAGAGACTGAAAAAGTTTTTGAACTGCCTGAAAAGGATGATGGTTACTATTGGCTTGAAGCAGACATTATTTCAGAAAATAAAGTATTATTTTTCGATATAGAAAATGAATACAATTTCGATTTATACTACGATATAGAAAACAAAACCATATATGTAAAAGAAAAATACTACGATGAATTTAGCACAAAATACAACAAAAGCAAATTCCAAGGCTACAAAGCAACTGATGAATTCATAACCACCATAGAAGGAATTTTAGAAACAGACTAGCAAATATAATCTCTCGAGGTAATAATCGAGAGATTTTTTTACGAAAAAGTTGAATATGATGAGGTTTTGGGTTATTCTATTAATAAATAATAGAGAAATTTCTAGGAGAAAAATATGCATTGTAAAGTGATAGGAGTATGGGGAGGATTTCCAAAAGAAAGTCCCTGTTCAGGATATTTGATAAGTCATAATGGCAAATCAATACTAATAGATTGCGGAAGCGGCGTTTTAACAAGTATTCAAAAATACATAAATTTAAATGATATACACCATGTTATTTTATCTCATTACCACTATGACCATTTTAGCGATATAGGTGTCTATATGTTTTCAAGACTTGTAAATACTCAACTAAAAAGAGTCAGCCTGCCTTTGAATATTTACGGACCTGAAAACTCGGATTTTGAAAAGCAGGTTAATGAAGTTGAATTTTCTAAATTTAATGCTTTTGATGAATCTACATGCCTTCAAATAGGAGATTTTAACATATCCTTTTTAAAAAACATACATCCGGAAACTTCTTTCTCTATAAAAATTGAATGCCAAGGAAAAATTCTTGTCTATACATCAGACACCAGCTATTATGAAGGACTTGTTCATTTTGCAAAAGACGCAGACCTACTCATAGCAGAATGTAGCTTTTATGAAGGAATGGATGGAAAAGAAGCAGGTCACATGAATGCGGTAGACGTAGGGATTCTAGCAAATAAAACAAATGCAAAACAAGTTCTATTAACTCATCTGCCCCACTATGGAAATTTAGAAGACCTTTTGATAAGCGCTAAATCCCAAGGAAACCCAAATATAAAACTAGCCGAACCCGGCATGCTCCTAACCCCATAGGAATTGCTAAATAAAGGGCATAGCCCGTGTCATTGCTATGAATAAGCTGCAAAGCAGCGTGTCATTCTGAACCGCAGGTGAAGAATCTCAGAATTTAAAGATATGA
>CAZTML010000095.1:0-7018 GCA_964614935.1 uncultured Clostridia bacterium
ACCCATGGTCCTTAATGATGAACTTGTTATAAAACCAATGATGAACCTAAGTCTCACGGCAGACCACAGGGTAGTAGACGGGGCTCTTGCAGCAGAATTCATGGCAAAATTGAAAGAATATATTGAAAAGCCGGGCTTACTTTTGCTATAATTGCTAGGTGGCTATAAGAGGAGGTAACATGAAAATAGTGATAATCGGCGGAGGGCCGGGCGGTTATGTAGCCGCTATAAGGGCAGCTCAACTAGGTGCGGAAGTAACATTAGTTGAAAAAGAACATATTGGAGGAACATGTCTCAATAAGGGATGTATACCTACTAAGGTACTGCTTCATACAACAGGAGAATTTGAAAATGTAAATAAAAACTTCAAAGCATTGGGTATAAAAGTTGAGGGAGCAGAATTAGACTGGAATATACTACAAAAAAGAAAAACCGTAACTGTAAGAAAACTTGTTGCCGGAGTTGATGGCCTGTTAAAAAGTAACAAAATCACAAAAATAATGGGTATTGGAAGTTTTATCAATAAAAATCAATTAAAAGTAAAAGCTTCTGATGGAAGTGAAATTTTTGTGGATTTTGACTATGCAGTAATTGCAACCGGGTCAGAACCTGTTATAATTCCCATACCTGGAATTGATTTGCCGGGAGTACTGACAAGTGACGAAGCATTATCTCTTAAAGAAGTTCCAAGGTCTATGGTTATAATAGGTGGTGGAGTAATAGGCTCTGAATTTGCAGAAATTTTCAGTGCTGCAGGATGTAAGGTTACAATAGTTGAAATGCTTCCAAATATTGTAGCTAATATGGACCAGGATATTGTTAATACTTTAAAAGATAAGTTTGCGAAAATCGGCATAGGAATCCACACTTCTACAAAGGTGGTTTCTATATCAGAATCAGCTGAAGGTTTAAGTGTAAATACTTTATCCCATGGCAAAGAAGAATCTTTCAGCGCTGAAAAGGTGCTCTTGTCAATAGGAAGAAAGCCTGTTATTAACAACTTAGGCTTGGAAAATGTGGGAGTTGAAACATACAAAGGGTCAATTGTTGTTAATAAAAATATGCAGACTAATGTTCCCAATATTTATGCCGTAGGAGATGCAATTGGGGGAGTGATGCTTGCTCATGTAGCATCTTCTGAAGGAACTTTTGCAATTGAAACAATCATGAACAAGAAGCCAAATATTGATTTTAATACAATTCCTTACTGCGTATATACTAAACCTGAACTTGCAGGGGTAGGTCTTACCGAATACCAGGCTAGGGAAAGGGGATATGATGTTAAGATCGGTCTTTTCCCCATGTATATTAACGGAAAAGCAATGGTTGAAGGAGAGCAGGAGGGCTTGGTTAAGTATGTAATAGATCAAGCTACAGGAGAGGTTTTAGGCCTTCATATGTCAGGACCCTCAGCAACAGAGCTTATCGTGGAAGGAGCACTTGCAGTGAGACTTGAAGCAACGATTGATGAAATTACATCAACTATTCATGCCCACCCGACAGTTGCAGAAGCCTTGCATGAGGCAGCCCATGCTGTTTACAACAAGGCAATACATATTCCAAAATAATATATCTTAAGCCCAATGAATTCTTCGCAAAAATGTTTACCCTCCTTAATTGTGGATATATAATGTATATAACATAAAGGGAGGGATTTTTTTATCTTAAAACTGTTTTAAGTCTCTTTCCAATAAGTACTACAATTACTGCCTTCAACACATCTCCTGGTATAAAAGCAAACATACCTAACTGAAGAATTTTTATAATACCAAAATTGCTGTTAAGCATTATATTTAAAACATAATACATATAAGGAATGCCTATGGCGTATAGAACAATAGAGCCAACGCCTGTAGCAAACGCCAAATTACCATAGGATAATTCTCTTTCTTCTGTTAACCTTCCTACAATATAAGCTACTACAACATAACCTATTATGAAACCAAAACTTGGTTTGAATATTGTCTGAAGCCCTCCAGAAAAACCTGCGAATATTGGAAAACCAATGAGTCCTAAAAGCAAATATGTTATTTGAGAAAACATAGCTTTCTTGGAACCTAAAATTACTCCTGATAATAATACGAAAAATGACTGCAATGTTATAGGCACGGGACCTATGGGAATACTAACGAATGCACCGACTGCTGTCAATGCAGTAAAAATACCTGTTTGTGTAATATCTTTTACACTTAATGTTTGCTCTTTGTACATAATTATATCCTCACTTCTTCTTGATTGATACTTCACCTGAATTTAAGGTTAATTTTTGCTTGTCTTCGGTATAGATTACTAATCCACCATGATTGTCAATATCTAAGGCATAACCTCCATACCATGAGTTATTCTTTTTATATAAAATTTCTTCTCCTAAGATCATGGACCGCTCCTTGTAAGTTTGCATAAAACCTCTGTCTTCCAAGTTCTTGGTAATTTCTAAAACATTATTAATAATTTCTGCTGCCAAGTGATTTCTTATGGAATTTTCTTCATTGTCAAATATTGAACCAGCAGTATTTTGCAATTCTAAGGGAAAGTCTTCTTCTTTCGTTTTTACATTAATTCCTATTCCAACTATCACACTGTCCATCATGCCGCTTTCAAAGTTAGTAACTGCCTCTGTAAGAATCCCGCATACCTTTTTATCACCGATAAATATGTCATTAACCCACTTAATCTGGGGCTCTTGATCTGTAAATTTATCAATAGCCTCACATACGGCTACAGCTGTTGCCGTTGTCACTAACACCGAATTTTCAATATTTAATTTCGGTTTTAAAATAATGCTCATATAAATGCCTGATTCAGAAGGTGAAAAGAAGTCTCTACCAAATCTACCCCTGCCCTTGGTTTGTTCTTCTGAAACAATTATTGTTCCATGGTCTGCATTTTGAACAGCTAAGAGCTTGGCTTCTGTATTTGTGGATTCAATGGTTTTGTAGACTGCTAAAGGGATATCCCTGAACTCTTCATTTAAATATAACCTTATACCTTCAGAAGACAAAAAATCCGAAGAGGTTGACAAGGAATATCCTTTATTTTGGACTGATTCTATAGGATAGCCTTCATCTTTTAATAAATTAATTGCTTTCCAAACTGCAGTTCTGGAAACCCCTAATAAATCTGCCAATTCTTGTCCTGAAATGTTTTCGCCCTTATTAGATTCTAAAATATGCAATATTTCACTTTTTACTGACATAAACTCACCTCAAAAAATATTATAAACTTAAGTATAAAAGTTGTCAACTAAAATAAATTACTGGTTGACATTGTTGATGATGATTAATATTTAGTAAGAGGTCGAATGGTGGAAGTTACAAGCGTAGAGGCTGAAAGTGGCGGGGTTGACGCTTTTAGGCCTGAGATTCTTCACTGCGTTCAGAATGACGAGGGCGTAGCCCTCGATATAGACGGTTGAGAAAGGCTACGCCTTAGAATGACAGTAATTCAGGGCAATGACAATGATTATATGCATATTTATAGAATTAAATCTAAAAAAATATTGCTAAATTTTGAACAAAACCAAGATAATTTACGTCATTATATATAACAAAGAAAAAAGGAGCAATTATGGCTGAAGTTTTAAGATTAGATCATGTAAGTAAAAGTTTCGGGACCAAGGAAGTTTTAAAAGACATTACTTTTAGTGTAAACAGTGGTGAAATTATAGGCTACATAGGTTCAAACGGTGCTGGTAAAAGTACAACTATTAAATTAATTTTAGGGCTTATTGATGATTATCAAGGGGATGTATTTGTTTTTGATGAAAAAGTAAAAGGTCAGCATGAATACAAAAGAAGAATAGGTTATGTACCTGAAGTATCAGATATGTATGATAATTTAACAGCATATGAATATTTGAGCTTTATAGGGATGCTTTACGGCATGGATGAAGAAAAAACTATAGCTAAAGGCACTGAAATGATGAGCGTCTTTGGAATTGAAGAGGCAATTCATGGCAGAATTCATACATTTTCTAAAGGTATGAGACAAAAGTTATCAATAATTACTGGAATGCTTCATAATCCTGATATTTTATTTTTGGATGAACCCTTGGGTGGAATAGATGCTAACAGCGTCTTGGTTTTTAGAGAAATATTGTCAAAGCTTAAAGATGAAGGTAAAACTATATTTTACTCATCTCACATTCTGGAAGTAGTTGAAAAATTAAGTGACAGAATCTTGCTAATCAATGAAGGCAAGATTGTAATTGATGGAACAATAGATGACGTTATAAGCAAGCAGTCGGATTCATCATTGGAATCAATATTTAATGATGTTACAGGATTTCATGATCATGAAGATTTGGCAAGAAGATTTATAGATGCTTTTATGAGCTAAAAGGAGGCAGCATATGAGTGAATTCTTATCATTGAAAATACTTGATTCTTTCAAGAAAGTTTTCCAGGGCTTGGGTATTGACTATGAAATCCTTCGAAATATATTAAAAACTAAGTTGACCTTGGATTCAAGACGTGCTCCAGCAATAAATACAAATGAAAGAAAGAAAGACGAAGGCAAGACTTCTTTATTAAAGGGCTATTTATTACATTTAATTTTTGGAGTTTTTTTGGCATTTTTGATATATTTCATTAAGGACCATATGATACGGATGATGTATTTTTCGGGTGTATTTTTCTTTATGACTACTATGTATTTGATTTCTGATTTTTCCTTTGTCCTACTTGATACCAAAGATAAAAATATTTTAATGACAAAACCTGTAGATAGCAGGACTGTGTCTTTGTCCAAAGTATTGCACATACTTATTTACATGTTCAGACTAAATGCTTTCATAGCAGGCCCTTCTCTAGTTGCTATGGTTATGACTAACGGGGTCTTGGTTATACCAATATTATTGTTGGAAATTTTATTAATGGATTTATTGATTTTCCTAGTTACTGCATTTATATATTTATTGGTTTTAAGATTCTTTGACGGTGAACTTTTAAGAAATATAATTAATATAATTCAAATTTTTCTTACAATATTAGTTACTGTAGGCTACCAGATTGCAATAAGGATGATTGATTTTACGTCTTTTCAAAATATGTCCTACAGTTTTCAACCATCTCATTATTTGAATCCAATTATATGGTTTGGAGCACCTTTTGAAATTGTATTCAATGGAGGGAAACCATATTTATATGTTTTTACTGCCTTAATAGTTATAGTTCCACTTGTTAGCTTTATAATTTACTTAAATTTAAGCAAAGAAATGGAAACCTTACTTCTTAAACTTGAAGGTGAAGGTAAAGAAAGACCTGCCAAACATAGGTTTGAAAAAATTATTGGACTTATTTTAAATAAAAATGAGGTTACAAAACAAGCCTTTCATTTTTCAAATGCTATGTTTAGAAGTGATAGAAGTCTTAAATTAAAAATTTACCCTACCTTATCTTCTGGAATACTTATTCCTTTGCTTATGATATTTAATACAAGGATGGGTGTCCAAGAATATGAGACAACCGGATATGAATACCTATTTTTATATTTCAACCTGCTAATATTTACGTCTGTATTTTATTTAATGAATTTTTCATCTGCATGGAAAGGATCATATATCTTTGTGTCTTCAGGGTTTAAGAATATGGGATCATTATATCGAGGATTGCTGAAAGCAATGGCTTACAAGTTCTTCATTCCTCTCATTATTTTAAATGGCCTGGTTTTTACATTAATTTTCAATTTTATATTTACTCTTGATATATTAATTTTATTGTTGGCAAGTATTGTAATGATGCCTTTTATAGGTAAAATATATTTAGAAAGTCCTTTTTCTAAACCTCTTGATGAGTCTAATCAAAGAGGCAGTTTTGAAAAACTTCTACTTACAATGGGTCTTGTTGCTGTATTTACAGGCCTGCACTTTTTCTCACACTTTATCAATATGGGAGGTTGGATTTATCTAGCCCTATTAATAGTTGCAATACCTATAAGCTGGAATCTGATACCACAGAAAATATAACATGTAACCTACTTAATTGTCATTGCTATAAATAAGCTACGAAGCAGCGTGTCATTGCTATAAATAAGCTGAGAAACAGCATGTCATTGTTATGAATAAGCTGCGAAGCAGCGTGTCATTCTGAACCGCAGGTGAAGAATCTCAGAATTTAAAGATATGAGATCCTTCGTTAAGCTCAGGATGACACAGTGGGAAATATCCCTTCAGGATGACACAGTGAGGCATATTCCTTTAATATACGAAATCCACAGTTACACTAGCTTCAACATTAATCGTTCCTGGCATAATAGGTGTCGTTGAAGCAAATTCTCTTTGAATAGGAAATGTCATTGCCGTATTTTCAACGATATTTACGGGAACAGGGGCTGATGATATTCCAAGATTCATGGCTATAGATTTAGATTTTTGAATTGCATTCATAATTGCCATATTTAGAGCTTGCTGGTAATAGTATTCTCTGTTTGTTATATCAAAAGATATTAAATCTACAACGTTGGCGCCTGTATTTACGGCGCCATCAATTATGTTACCTACAGCATCTAAATTATTTGTTCTTATCTCTAAAATGTTTCTTACAGAAAAACCTCTATCAATTTGTCTGCCATCTACAAAATCAAAAACCTTATCAATTGAATATTGAGAAGTTTTTATATCGCTGACTCCCATTCGTTGCAAAACCTGAATAATTGATTGACTTTTTCTTGCGTTGTCTGCTTGTATCTGGGTTAAATTTTCTCCTGTTGTTTGAACTCCTAAGCGTATTATTGCTGTGTCAGGGGCTACAGATATTTGACCATGTCCTGTCAGTACCATGGTTTTATTATGTAAGTTATTGTCCGGCATATATTTTGTCATTATATTTCCTCCTTAAATTTTAATTGATATCACTTAATATAATATGAATCGTAAGAAAATATGTTATTAAAATATGAGACCCGCATCAATCATCATTGTTTGAGAGCGTGGAATATTATCCTAATTAAAACAATTATAATCGATTTTTAATGAAATAGGATAATTATTATGGTAAACTGTAATAAAAAATATAACAAT
>CAZTML010000096.1:0-7001 GCA_964614935.1 uncultured Clostridia bacterium
GATTTTTGTTCCAAATTTTGTATCCAGAACGCCTAGCAACCAGCTACCTGCACTTGATATAACCATAACTCCCGCCATAACAGCACCAAATGGTAATTCTGGATGGCTTCCAACAATCGCCATTGATTGTGTCATCATTCCAACTGCACACATTAACAAAGCTCCCATAGGGATTGTAACAAACCAGAAATCACGGCTTTTAAATGTATTTCTCAAAGTCCAAACAGAAGTTTTCTTTGCTTCAATTTCCTGATTCATAATAGCATTAGCTACTTCAGGTGTAATACTCCTATCGTTATCACGGAATGCTCCAACTTGCTCAGGATAATCTGATACGAAGAATATTCCTATCAACAAACCAATCACGCAAATAACAAAGAAAGGAATATAAGCGCCAAGTACATCTGGGCGTCCCTGTCCGAATACATTGCCAGCGAAATATCCAAGGAGACCATTACCAATTGGGAAAGAAATTGTAGCAATACCCATTATAGTTCCTTTACGACGTGGGAACCACTGACCAACTAGAATACTAACAAAAAGTGTTGCATACATAGTTGAGAAAAGTGTTATTAAGAAGAAGCAAGCCTGCCATAAGCCTGGCTGACTCATAGGAATGTTCATAATTCCAAGAGCTAACACCATTGATATAGCACCAAATACAACACCTACATTTTTAATACTTTTTATCTTTCCGATATAACGTGAAAGAATTAATTGTATTATTATAGCAAGCAAGGTAGCTGCTGTGTAGAGTGTGGAGATTTTTTGTGCGCCTCCAAATAAATCAGCTAAAATGTTCATTGGATAGTTTGTGAAAACTATGAATGTGAAAAATGCAATAAATTGATAAATAAGTAACATCCAACCGCGAAAGCCTATATTGTAACTTTGTTTTTGTCCCATAGAAAACTTTCCTCCTAATACTCTTTTTAGTTTTTATTTTTTACTTCTAAAAATTACCATACTTTAAAACACTTTCATGCCAGACTTCCATTAGACCCCGTTCTGCATGATCTAATGCAAGAGTGTTTGTCATAATAAATCCACTGACATAAAGCTATCCACACCACAGTGGAGTGGGTTGTAATTAATCCCCTTATGTAGTCAGCAAACTCATCAAATGGTGCCCCTATAACTGCCATATTAAGAATTGAATGTCCACATAGCATGGGCATGTCAATATGTTGAAGACCGCTAAATGCGATATATTTCTTAGGCAATATTTTTTCATTATAAAGGCGCTTGGGTCCTTTAAATATTCATCTCAGTCATCATCTCCCAGAAACTCCTGGTCAACATACTGATAGGGCGTATTAATAGATAGATTATGATATGCCCCCGGCCATCTTGCAGCTGTATGACCTGGAAATTCCATTGGATCGATTGGAAAAAAACAAGGCACATAAAACAAATCCGGATCATAATCCTCTAAAAATTGCCCAATTACATGTTTTAAAAACTTGTAATCCTTCATTACATCGTAAATACTTAAGCCATAATGCAAAGCGTTGAAATTATTAGTTGTTGGAATAAATGGTACTCTATCACCCTCCCTACATTCAGTGGCTGCTTGAACACGCATTGATCTTATTGCAATTGGCGGGAGACCATTAATTTGAATCTTTGTTCTCCAAATTGCTAATCATACAAACCTCCTTCGCATAATATATATGTATTCATATGAATAAATTATATCAATAAATCTTTACAAAAAATTGTAAATAGTTATATATTTAACAAGTCTAATTGTAATTTTTTACAAGTCACGAATTATCATGAGCATTTTTCTATACATGTTGCACAAAAATATAGACAATTGACCCCATCTAAAAGATTAAGGCCAACTGTCTATATTCGCGATTATTTATTATATTTACCATATTTCATAATTTCATCATCTATTATTGCGTCAACTCCAGGTATAACTGAAAACATAACTGCTGACGAAGCAAGGTAACCACCATCTTTACCTAATACATCAATAGCTCTTCTAACCTCAGAACGTATAACTTCTTCATCCTGTCCAGGAATATCAGTTACCTGAGGATCAACACCGCCTCCGAAAATCAACCTATCTCCATATTCAGACTTTATCTTCTCTAAATTATTTACAGGAGAAACTGCATGCCATGAATCTATTCCAATTTCCACAAAGTCTTCAATTAAGGTCTCAACATAACCGCATGAGTGATGCATATAATACATCCCCAATTCATGGCATCTATCAACCATTCTCTTTTCGGGCTCCTTGAAAATCTCTCTCCAAAGTTCTGGTGATATAAAGGTGTTTTTTTGATTTCCCCAATCATCATGCATCATTAAAAAGTCTGCATTCATGTATTTTTTTATGTATTCCATTTGTTCTATTCTATAATCTGCATATGCATTTACAAAATCAATATAAGCTTCACGATCATCATAAATCGCATATAAGCTTTCTACATAGCCCATCATACTGCTTAATTTTTCCATTGCCCCCATATTTCCAACATAATAACCCATTTTCTCATCAGGTTTATTCCACATTGCCTTTGTTCTACCGCTAATGGCTTCCCATGGCAAGTCTTTACAACTTGGAAATGAAGTATGCTTTCTCCACTGGGAAAGATCAGTAAACAATTGCTTATTAGGAGCCACATGAGTCATTAAAGCTGGATTTTCCCCTATTTCCCATTCAACACCAAACCAATCCTTTCCACTTTGAAATAAGGGTCTGTCATTAATTTCTGGGCATATAAGCATTTGGCTTGCCGTGTTAATGGCAGGAACCCACTCTGGAGTTTTGTGGTCCCAAACCATTTGCATATTTTCTCTTTCAGTCATAAAATTACCTCCTTCATATTTATAACTATATTATATTAGAGTTTTCATATAAACAGAAACAAATAAAACTACCGCATTATCAACCTGAGGTTGATAATGCGGTAGTTTTTCGGTTCTATAATAAATGTTGGGGTGTGATACTTCCAACATTTGTTTTTTTATATTAAAATACATCTATACAAAGCTTCTTAAAAATGACAGTCGTCTAAAACACACATTTTAAAGGAGGGCTTCATATAGATGCATTCTAATTGTACCAAAAATCTATTAGATTTAAAAGATATTTATATCAAAAAAATATTTCATAGCGATCATTATGTAAAGGTATTCATTGAAACAAACCCCTCTTTACAGACATGTCCTGAATGCGGTAACCAAACCAAAAGGATTCATGATTACCGTTATCAGAAGATTAAGGATCTACCATTTCAACTGAAACATACATATTTAATTCTTAGGAAAAGACGCTATGTATGCCAGTGTGGTAAAAGATTTGCAGAGAAATATCATTTTCTTGCTACTTATCAACGACGCACAATACGGCTATCCTTCAAGATTATTGATTTACTTAGAAATGTTACTAGTATTAAATCTGTTGCAGAAGTAACAAATGTTTCTGTAAATACGGTTTCTCGACTTTTGGATACTATTAACTATACCGCTCCTTCTATCCCAGAGTGTGTATCCATTGATGAATTCAAGGGAAATACGGATGCAGGAAAGTATCAATGCATTCTTGTAGATGCCAAAAAACACAGTATACTTGATATTCTGCCAGATAGGACACAAAGCCATTTAAGTGCCTATTTCAGAGAATCAAGGCGAGATGAGCGCCATCGCGTAAAATTTTTCATCTGTGATATGTGGCAACCTTACGTAGATCTAGCAAAAGCTTATTTCCCTAATGCTACTATTATTATCGATAAGTATCATTTCATTCGGTATGTAACCTGGGCAATTGAAAATGTAAGGAAAAGGCTCCAGAAAACAATGCCTGCAAATCTGAGGAAATATTATAAACGTAGCAGAAGGCTTATACTTACTAGATATTCCAAACTTAAGGATGAAAACAAAAAAGCATGCGACCTTATGTTACTTTATAATGATGATTTGAGAGCGGCTCACTATCTCAAAGAATGGTTTTATGATATTTGTCAAAGTGAAAAATATTCTTATCAAAGAAAAGCTTTTTTTGAATGGATTAAGGCTGCTGAAAAATCAGGGATACCTGAATTTGAAAGTTGCGCTAAGACCTACAGAAACTGGTCTAAGGGTATATTGAATGCTTTTAAATACAAATATACAAACGGACCTACAGAAGGATTAAATAATAAAATCAAGGTACTAAAGAGAGTGTCTTTCGGAATGCGTAACTTTAATAGATTCCGCACAAGAATTATACATTGTTCTAATTAAATAAAATTAAATAAAACTGACGACTGCAAGAGGCTTATTTGTCATGCCCGTAAATATGAATTATAAACCTAAACATTAAAACTGCTCTAAATATAGTAATGGGGCGGGATTCAGAAAATCCCACCCCAACTATTGACAAAGAGCCATTTTAATAAATTATTGTTTTTCTTCTCTTAATGTAACCTTATTACGGGCGAATCTACGTCGCTCATCTTCTATAGCAGCGTAGTGCTTTTTAGTAGTATTAACATCCTGATGGCCTAAGACATCAGCTACAAGATATATATCACCGGTTTGTTTATATAGATTTGTTCCATATGTACTTCTTAATTTATGTGGTGTTATATCTTTTAATTGAGTAACCAGGCTAGAGTACTTTTTAACTAGTATTTCAACACTCCTGACACTAATACGTCTTTTTTGTAAAGAGAGGAAGAGAGCATCTAGTGAACCGGAAACTGGGATAATAAGATTTCTTTCCTCAATATAATCCTTTAAAGCGTTTTCAACCTCGTCACCAAAGTATACTACAACTTCGTTGCCACCTTTTCTGCGGATTTTAATACCATGATTTTTAAAGTCCACATCATTAATGTCTAATCCAACACATTCGGATACACGAATGCCTGTTCCTAATAACAAGGTAAGAATTGCAAGGTCTCTAGTTTTTGTTTTATTATGAAAGTTTTTTTGTGATTTAGTTAGGTTACTACCTGATTCAACTTCATCTAAGAGAGAAGATACTTCATCGGAGTCAAGTCTTACAATTTCTTTTTCGTGTAGCTTAGGAAGTTTAACTATAGAGGCAGGATTGTAATCTATCATTTCCATTCTGTAAAAGTAATTATATAGAGATTTTAAAGTGGCAAGCTTACGCATAATACCACGTTCACTATTAATTCTTTCAACATCACCAGTAGAGCTGTAATATTTTAAATATTCCAGGTATAGCTGGATATCATTGGGTTTAATTTGATTTAACAATTCAATTTTTTGTTCTTTGATATCAAGACCTTTAAAGGTGTCATGATCTTTAGCTAGGTAATTAAAAAAGATTCTTAAATCATAAGCATAGGCAATTCTTGTACGTGAAGATGTTGTTGATTCAATTCCTCTAAAATATTGTACACAGAAGGGAGGTAGGTCTTTGAGAATTTCTCTTAACTTTAAGTCATTATTAATTTTAATCTGATCATGATAGTTTCTGTTAGACACGGAAAGCCTCCTCTATAACTATTCGCAAAAGACAACTTTAACGAATAGTACCAATGTAATTTATATACTTTTGTTTATCTTAAGATATTCACTTATCAATTCAACTGATTTATCTATCCCCAGCCTATTACTGTCAATTGACAAATGGTAACTACTTACATCCGACCATTTCTTATCTGTATAATAGTTATAATAATTGGATCTACTTTTATCTGTTTTAATTACTAAATCTTTTGCTTTATCATCAGTAATATTATGTCTCTTTGCAACATTTGTAATTCTGCTTTCTATTGGGGCGTGAATAAAAAAACTAGTTAAATCTGGATCTGATTCTAATACGTAATCAGCGCACCTACCAACTATTACACATGATTCTTTTTCAGCTATACTCTTAATAGTTTCAAACTGAGCTAAAAAAACTCTTTGGCTAATAGGCATTTCTAACTGTCCTGATGGCGGATAGTAACCCAAGGAGTAATTATTCATCACCAAGGAATATAGTAAACTGTTAGTTGTTTTTTCATCATGAATATCTATAATTGATTCTGCCAAACCACTTTCTTTTGCTGCTATTACAATAAGTTCTTTGTCATAACAGTTTATCCCCAGTTTTTCTGCAAGTTTAAAGGCTATTTCACGTCCGTCACTACCAAACTGTCGTCCAATTGTAACTATAATTCGTTCTGGCATGCTATCTAGCTCCTTATTATTTAATTTACATTAATTATAGTAAAATACTAAACAAAATGCAAGTATATACCAAATCACCTTAATGATTTACATAAAAATATTATGTAAATCATTTCAATTTTTTTAACAGCTTTTGAAAATATTCTGGTAAGGGTGCTTCAAATTCCATAAATTCTTTTGTTCTAGGATGAATTAGGCCTAAAGCCTTTGCATGTAATGTTTGGCCAGTAAGTTTGTGTATATTCTTATAATTTGGACCGTAAACATCATCTCCAAGTATAGGATGGTTAATGCTAGACATATGAACTCTAATCTGGTGGGTTCTTCCTGTATGCAAGTCACACTCGATATAACTGTGTTTGTTGAATCGTTCTAATACTCTATAATCAGTTATTGCATCTTTTCCATTTTTATAATCTATAGCCATCTTCTTTCGCTCCCTAGGGTTTCTTCCGATAGGCTCATTTATGGTGCCATAATCATTCTTAACAATATTATGGACAATTGCCTGGTATTTGCGCTGTATAGAATGTTCTTTTAATTGATTTGTTATAAAAGTATGGGCAAAGTCATTCTTACAGGCAACAAGAACACCTGTGGTATTCATATCTATCCTATGGACGATTCCAGGCCTTAATAGGCCGTTTATAGTGGATAAATTGTCTTTACAATGATAAAGCAATGCATTTACTAATGTGCCTGAATAATGACCTGGTGCAGGATGAACTACCATGCCCTTTGGTTTATCTATAAGGATAATATCATTGTCTTCGTATAAAATGCTCAATTCAATATTCTCTGGTAAAATCTTTGGATCCTTTATCTTTGGAATATCGATTTTTATCACATCATTA